>JBDREF010000171.1:0-9866 GCA_043820045.1 Planctomycetota bacterium
TTGCGATTGATCTCAGCTGTATTGATGGAGACCGATGAACGATGGCTCACTGGAAAACGATATCTGAATATGAACGCTGGAGTGAACGACTGAACCGCCTATGCAAAATGAAAGAATTTACAGACAACTTCTTGCGTAGCCAAAATGAATTTTGCACACCCTACCGGCTGGCTCATTCGCGACGCGTAGCAGCGTCGAGATGAAGCCGGATGTTAGTGTTCATCAGTATTCATGTTAGCTTCTGTATCGGTCCTTTTACGTCTTGATAATGGAATAATCCCTAAGAGCAAAGCGATTAAGCCACCAGCTACTGCACCACCAATAGCCTTACCTAAAACACGCTCCCAGATTGTTGACGCCTGACTCCTAGAAGCCAGTTCAGTGCTATAGGCTTGATTACCATCGAAATAGAATGATTCAATGATAGACTTTCGTACATCAGAGTAATCATCCCAATTGCTTTTTGTGGAATAAAACATCACCTGAACGAGTGAGTTACGACCAAAGTATCCAGCACAAAGTCCTTTGACCTGACCTGTGCCTTCGATATTCATTTCAAGCTCCCATAGATAACGCCGGCGTGCGATGTCTAAATGTGGCTTGTTTGTTTGAAGTTTACTAAAAAGCTGGCCAGCCTCTGATGTAAGTGTCTGCCCGACAACCTCATATAGATCAAGACCAGTAATTGCTTTAATAATCTTTGGAAACTCACTCTCATAGATTTGTCGATTCAGGCCAAATGATACATATGGAATAGCCTGGACCAAGACATAGGGGTATTCAAGAAGCCTTGTTGCACTTGACTCTTGGAAACCAGCATCATATTGAATATGGTGTTTAGAGTCAGGGTCACTCACGGCAGCAAAAGCTTTATCCATGTCATCTTGAGGGATTTGAATCCAATCAGATGGGAATACGAGATTGTAGCCATAGGATTCCCCATGGTGTTTGACTTCCGCACAAAGTGCATTGTGATATCCACCAAGTAAGAGTGAAACACTGAGCAGAGTGAGCTTAATACCGTCCATCGTTTTATAGTCTCTCCCATATTGCGAGCACACTAACACACTGGCTCAATCGCGACGCACAGCGGCATCGAATTTAAGCCAGACGTTAGCAGATGCATATCTACATATTTATTAATTTGCTCTAAGATAGGGCTGTCCAACCATGCCCTTTATACTGTTCAAGGAGTCTGTTCTGTTCTGATCTGACCCCGGATTATGTACTAACTCTGATTTCCGCCACCACGCAATCCTATACAATGCGAGATGTTAGGTACAACTTACCTCAACTGAACTTCCTCCTATAGAGGAGATGAGTCCATCATGGCCCCAGAATTCTAAACGCGTTCGGAAAATACTGAGCATAGTACACTCGTCTACAAATTGCTCTTCAATGTCAGATTCAGACAGCTCCATCAGCTCCATGCGATCTCGTAGTAATCTCGGATTAGTGACAGTGATAGTAATTACCTGGCCTTGCGAGCTGACCTTGATTTTGGCTGTTGAATTGCTCTTGTCGGCAGTAATAATGACTCCCTTTAATGATGGCATGTGAATCTGTTGGGGTGGTTGTTCAGTCATTCCATGACCTCCTAACTATGCTTATAGGATTTCTGTATAAGACTCCTGACCTCTTCGAGGGTCAGTATAACATCACTTCGCCTTAAGAATCAGTACAACTCGTGCCCTAAGTAACCGCGCCTTTGTTATTGACTATGGCTAAGGCATAAATTCTCTCTGCGTAATCAGCGTCATCCGCGGTTAATTTTCGCCGTCTTGTTCTTTCCTCAATATGTACCTCTTACGCCGCAACCCTCGATGGTTAATATACAGCCGACGGAGCGGAAAAGCAAGGGGAATTTACGATTTACTATTTACTAATGACGATTGACTATTGTGGCTGCTCCAATTCCCTTATTGCTTGCTCAACCGACTGCAGGAGCGTATCGAGATCATCCTGAATAATCGCGAATACTTCTTCTTGATCAATCTGAAAATATTGATGAGCGATCACATCACGAAAACCCATCGCCCCGGTCCAGTCGGCCTCCGGGTATTTCTCAAACAGTTGGCCGTCGGTCATCTGGTCAACACGTTTCAGATTCTCGCCGGCGGCAATAAACAGCATGCAGATGCTGTCGAACGTCTCTTCGCCCTTGTCGGAAGCGATAAAGTCTTCCACAGTCTTTAATCCGCCGGAGCGTTTCTTTATCTTGATGAGCCACTGGCTGACCTGGACCATTAGAGAATGCACCAGCTCCTTGTCAAACATAAACGCCCTCTTGCTCGATCCGCTTTTTCAGCAGGGGATTCATCCTTTGACGGTAACGCACCAGGTCCACGGGACAATGAAGAATGTTTTCCAACTCCTCTTTTAAATGCACCACCGTGAAGAGATTCGGCCTGCTCATTTCATAAACAATATCCACGTCGCTTTCCTCCGACGCATCGTCTCTGGCGACGGACCCAAAGATGCCGATTCGGGTTACTCCATACTTTTCAAGCAGTACAGGGATGCTTTCTTTGAGAGTTAGAAGAATTCTATTCCTCTGCGGCCTCATACTCCAACCTCTCATTTTCCGGCTCGGTTGATTCGAGTCTGCATTCTTTAGCTATCGTTTATTCTTTTACTTCGACCGGCTATTTCTCCGCCATTTTGCGTCTTCGCCAGACGTACCGCTGAGGGCCGTAGCCCTCGCCGAGGGTTAATATACGACCGCCGGGGCGGGAAAGCAAGAAAAATACGAGGGATGAGGGACGATAGACGATGGACGAGAAAGGCGGCGAAATCGTCATTTTAGTTCCACGGACCAGTATGCGTGGTCGAGGAATTGTTTCCAGCTTTGGTATCTCTGGTGGCCGAGGTGGACGTGGACGAGCGGATTGTGGCGGGGCTTGACGGGTTTTTTGATCAGCTTCATGCCGGCGTGGTGCAGGCTCTGGCAGCCTTTCCTGACGTTGCAGGCCGCACAGGCACAAACTATGTTCTCCCAGTTGGCCTTGCCGCCCATGCTTCGCGGGATGATGTGGTCGAGCGACAATTCGCTGGTCGGGAAATGTTTGCCGCAGTACTGGCACCTGTTCTTGTCGCGGGCAAAAATATTACGGCGGTTGAATTTGACCTCGGCTCGAGGCAGATGGTCGTAAAAGAGCAGCCGTATAATTCGCGGCACGGCCACGTGGAAATTTACCGTCGAGAGCCAGTCGTGCCCGTCCGGCTCGAAATTGCGCCTGAACTGGCTTACCTCGCACCAGCTCCGGAAATCATAGTTCGAATACCTGCCCTCCTCGAGCGAAACCACCTCGGCGAGATCCCGGAACAACAGAGAAAACGCCCGCTTGACTCCAATTATCCGAATCGCCATGTAATGCTTGTTCAGCACAAGGACATTACAGTCCAGACCGGAATGATATTCTCCAGCAATCATAGCTCACATACCGCATTCATCGTCGTACGGTTTCGATGGTGAAGTGGAGAACTCTGTAACCTTCGAGGCTGAGCCACGGGCAACCCTAAACGAGGCAGCGATTCCTATTGTCCTTCGGGTCCAAATCAGGCAACGAAGAAAACGAAAAGCTAACCTTGCCTTGCTTCTACTCCCCTCGGCCCGAAATAAGAAAACTACTCTACGACTCTCCTTCGCTTCCTGACGCAGGCTTGGCAACTACATTCTCAGCTCTGAGTCCCTTGTCTCCATCGGTAATATCAAAAGAGACGGGATCGCCTTCTACAAGAGTTTTATATCCATCACCTGAAATACTTGAGTAGTGGACGAAGATATCGCGGCCATCCGTGGTAGCGATAAATCCATAACCCTTCCTCGGGTTAAACCACTTGACTGTTCCATCTGACATAAAACGCTCCTTTTGTTGTACTGTAACCTGCTACTCGCTGCACACCACACAACATGCGGCGTTTTGACCGCTTCATCGCCAGGCATAACTGTATTTTCATATTTAGGGAGCGGCCATTAAAACGAAAGAATTATAATTACTTTGCCTCGGCCGACTCGACGGCGGGAGAGCAAAGATTCGCCTTCATCAGCCGGCCCATCTTGAACTTGACTGTTCGCTTCGCGGAGACCTCGACACGTTCGAGAGTCTTAGGATTCTGAGCAACTCTTGCAGCCCGTGTTCTGGTCTCAAAGACGCCAAAGTCCCGAAACTCCAAACGGTTGTTCTCGCACAGTTCCTTTGTTATCTCATCAAGAAAAGCCTGGATTATGCACTTAACAGTGACTCTTTTTGCCTGGGTCCGCTCTGCAATCCGGTCTATAAGTTCTTTCTTTGTAATTGTTGTCATAGACTACCTCACTTCAGGAAAGAGCATTTAGGAAACTGGATTCTTCTTTACGATAAAAAAACTGCTGTATAACGACTCGCTTCATCTTAGCCATCCAACAGCCCATAATTCACCTTTGCACATTCTTTCAAGACATGAGCCGGCGTTTTGCGAGCAACAGACTCTCCCATAAACCGCAAAATCGACCGACAAGGTACAAAATCAAAAGCACCGCAAGTTACTATACTACAAAGACTTCTATGCGACAAGCTATTTTAGCACAAAATCCATCAGATTGTCAAAAAAAAACGCGATATCCCGCCGGCAAGAAGAAAACGCAGAGCAGACACGCCTGTGAGCAGGTTTCCATCAGGCCGATCTCTAGAAAAAAGCTCCCCAACAGATTTAGAAAAACGCCTTATCCCGCGCCGGCGGCGGGAAACCGCTGCCGGGGACTATTCGACACAGGTCCTTTGCCGGGTAAGGTGCGGGCCAAAATCGCCAGAGGTAAAATAGTTTTTGTTGACCGCCATCGGGTTTGCAGACATAATACACTTTTTTGTTTCGGTACTGAAATAGCGGACGCAGAATTTGTTCTCCAGCAGGATTTGTGCTTATGTCTCCAGAGACAACCGAAAAGAGTAGTGCCCACGACCCGGCTCGAATGAAGAAAGACAGGGCCGCTGAAGTTGCAGACACCTTCGAATGGCTGATAACGGCTTTCATCCTGGCCTTTGTCTTCCGGGCGTTCGTAATGGAGGCGTTCCGCATACCTACGGGCAGCATGGCCGACACCCTCAAGGGCGCCCATTTTCGGCTGGCGTGCGAGCAATGCGGATACAAGTCCGAACACGGCTTCACGCCGAGAGATTATGATCTGCCCGAGGATACAGTCCCCACCTCCAGTGTTCCGCTGCCGATTACTCGTTGCCCGAGTTGCGGGCGGTATCCCTCCAGCCTGGTATGCCGCAGATGCGGCTCCCCGTACGATTTTCGCACTCTTGCCGAACCAAACAGGTCTCGTCGCAGCACATATGCGGAGGGCAACGCGGATGTCCTGCCCTCTCGCTGCCCGAAGTGCAGGGGGGAACTGACGAGCAGCAAGGCGGTGCCGGTTGCAAACGGCGACCGCATACTTGTGCTCAAATGTATCTATCAGTTCTCGGAGCCCAAGCGATGGGACGTAATCGTATTTAAGAATCCAACCGAGCCCAATATAAACTACATCAAACGATTGATCGGCCTTCCGAGCGAGAAGGTTCACATAATCGACGGCGACATCTATATTAACGGTCAAATCGCTCGAAAACCGGCCAAGGTCCAGAATGAGCTGTGGATGCCGGTCTATGATAACGACTATCAGCCGGCCCGGCCCGGAGAAGGCCTGTTTAACGGTCACGCATGGCAGCGGCCGTTCAGAAATACTCCGGGTTCGGGCTGGGTAACTGCGGACACGAGTCCTACGATATTCCAGTTGGACAGCCCCGCCGGTGAAATCAACTCGCTGGTTTATGACACGTCAATCGGCAACGACTTCAGGGCAACCTACGCCTACGACGATGTTGACGGATACAGCGACATGCCGTACTGCAGCGACTTGATGGTTCGCTTCGATTGTGTTCCCGCCGGCCCGGCCGGATGTGTGGGAATCGCCTTGAGCAAGTACGAGACGACGTATCGAGCCGAGGTCGCCTGGCCGGCCGGGACGATGGTCGTCACCATGTGCGAGAACGGCAAGGAACCTGTTGAATTAGCCAAACTGCCGATTGAACGACCGGAGACAAACAAATCAACACAGGTCAAATTCGCCTGCGTTGATCATCAGTTGATTTTCGAATGCGGCGGGGCGAAGTGGACGCACGATCTGGGACGCGGGGCCGAAGACGCCGGACCGATACGAGAGGACATCGAGCCGCAGGTGGAAATCTTCGCCTCCGGCAAACTCGCTCTCTCGCACACGGGGCTCTTTAGAGATATCCACTACACGAAGGTCAGAAGTCCGGGCAGAGCGGTAGTCGAGCCGTTCGAACTTGAGAAAGACCAATTCTTCGTACTCGGCGACAACAGTCCCAACAGCGAGGACTGCAGGTGGTGGAACCAGCCGGGCATGGCAAACCCAGGTCTGTCCGAATACCGCACAGGCGTTGTTCCTCGCGATTATCTCGTAGGTAAAGCCTTGTTCGTCTATTGGCCCAGCGGGTTCAAGCCGTTCGAGCAGTTCAGGTTCGGTATTATTCCCGATATCGGCCGGATGCGTTTTATCTACGGCGGTTCTCCGGAAGGAGTCCCCAGGACAAACGGTAATTAGTCCCGGCGCGCCGGGATTCCGCCGCCGCAGCCAGATTGAGTGAAACGACATGTAAACGCAGCTTCCGCCGGATCAAGCGAGGATGCAATTCGAGAAAGGTAAATGACATGAACACTGCCAAGACACTGCCGGTTATAGGAATCGTTTTTGTGCTGATGGCCTGTTCAGGATGCAAAGAAGAAAACGCGATAAGTACCGGCAAGACTCCGCCGGCCCAGGCGGCCGTGCAGCTTTTGCGTTGCGAGTACCGGGTTAATCCGCAGGGAATCGACGTTACCGAACCGCGGCTGAGCTGGATATGCAATCTCCCGAACCGAGGCCAGATGCAAAGCGCCTACCAGATACTGGTGGCCGGCAACGAAGAGGAACTCAGTCAAAACAAAGGCAGCCTCTGGAACAGCGGGAAAGTCAAGTCGGATCAAAGCAACCAGGTAGTGTACCGGGGTAAACCGTTGCAATCCCGGATGCGCTGCTACTGGAAGGTGCGTGTGTGGGACAAGGACGGCAAAGAAACGGCTTGGAGCGAGCCGGCCGAGTGGACCGTCGGCCTGCTCGAACCCGGAGACTGGCAGGCCGAATGGATAGGCTACGACGCTGAGCCGCCGGCGGCCTACCAGAAAAAACAAACAACCGACCCGCTCAGTCTAAAAGGCGGCAAATGGATATGGTTTGACGAAGGCGACCCGCGAAGGAACGCGCCGGTCGGTACGCGGTTCTTCAGGCGCAGCGTTGAAATCACGTCAGATAAGCAAATCAGGCAAGCACGCTTTGCCCTTATCGCCGATAACCAGGCCGTGATTTTTGTCAACGGCCGAAAGATCGCAGATGCCAGCGGGTGGAACAAAGTTCACGAATTCGATGTAACCGATAAACTCACCGCGGGAACAAATGTTCTGGCTGTCGCCGCCACAAATCAGGGCGACACCGCCAGCCCTGCGGGGCTTGCAGGAATGCTGCTGGTTGAGTTTGAGACGGGCGAGCCGATGGCGGTCGCTATCGATGGTTCGTGGAAAACTTCCGACACCGAACAAAATGATTGGCAGAAGCCGAATTTCGATGACGGCCCATGGTCCGACGCGAAGGAGATTGCCCAAGTCGGAGACCAGCCGTGGGGAGAGCCGTCCGGAGATGAGCTTGTCCTGCCTCCGCCGCCCTGGCTGCGCAAGACCTTTTTTGTCAATAAGCCGGTCAGGCGCGCCACCGCTTATGCCTCGGCTCTGGGACTTTATGAGCTGAATATCAACGGCAAACGGGTAGGCAAGGACTACTTCACACCCGGCTGGACCGATTACACCAAACGCGTGTACTACCAAAGCTACGACGTGACCAGCCTGCTGACAAAAAGCGGCAACGCCATCGGAGCCATTCTTGCGGACGGATGGTATGCGGGCTATCTGGGTTTCGGCAAGAAGAGAGAACATTACGGCAGCCAGCCGCGACTTTTTGTACAGCTCGAAATCGAATATACCGACGGCAGCAGACAAGTAGTCGCCACGGACAAATCATGGAAAGCGGCCTACGGCCCCCTTTTCGAAGCGGACTTTCTGATGGGCGAGACTTATGACAGCCGTAAAGAGACCCCGACGTGGTGCACGTACTGGTTCAACGATTCCGCATGGGAGCCGGTAACCGTAACGGACAGAATCGACGCTCGGCTTCAACCCTATCCCGGCGTGGCGGTACAGAAGATTCTCCAAATCGACCCGAAGGAACCGACAGAGCCGGAAAAAGGCGTCTATGTATTCGATATGGGCCAGAATTTTGCCGGCTGGGTCCGACTGAAAGTAAAGGGCCAGGCCGGAACGAAGGTGGTTCTGAGATTCGCCGAAATGCTCAATCCGGATGGGACGATTTATACCACGAACCTTCGCGAGGCGCGCTGCACCGACACATACATCCTCAAAGGAGACGGCGAAGAAACATGGGAGCCGCGCTTCACCTACCACGGTTTTCGATACGTCGAATTGACCGGCTATCCCGGCAAGCCCGGGCTCGATGCGATTACCGGAATCGTCGTGCATTCTGATACGCCGTTGGCCGGTTCGTTCGAATGCTCCAATCCAATGGTCAATCAGCTTTACAGGAACATAGTCTGGAGCCAGCGGGGCAACTTCATCGAGGTGCCGACCGACTGTCCGCAGCGAGACGAACGATTAGGCTGGACCGGCGACGCCCAGATTTTCATCCGCACGGCGACATACAACATGGACGTCGCGGCCTTCTTCACCAAATGGCTGGTTGACCTTGAAGACGCCCAGAGCGAAGAAGGAGCGTTCCCGGATGTGGCGCCGCGCAAAGTCGCTATGGGGGACGGTACCGCGGCATGGGGCGACGCCGGCGTTATCTGCCCGTGGACCATCTACCAGGTGTACGACGACAAGCGAGTCATCGAAAGGCACTACGAATCGATGAAAAAGTGGATCGAATACATGGAGAAGAACAGCAAGGGGCTGTTGCGGCCTGACAAAGGGTACGGCGACTGGGTCTCTATCGCGTCCGATACGCCCAAGGACGTAATCGCGACGGCCTATTTCGCGTACAGCACGCGGCTGATGGCCGAAATGGCCGCCGCCATCGGCAAGAATGACGATGCAAAGAAGTACGAAAGACTCTTCGAGCAGATCAAAGATGCCTTCAACAAGGCCTATGTCTCCAGCGATGCACACATAAAAGGCCGGACACAGACGTGCTATGCGCTGGGCCTGTATTTTGACTTGCTGCCCGATGACAAACGCCTCCGTGCCGCCGAGCACCTCGTCGAAGCGATCAGGGAGAAGAACTGGCACCTCTCGACCGGGTTCGTGGGACTGAGCTATCTGCTGCCGACTCTGACGGAAACAGGGTATCTCGATGTCGCTTATCGCCTGCTCGCCAACGACACCTTCCCCAGTTGGGGCTACAGCATCAAGAACGGAGCGACGACCATCTGGGAACGATGGGACGGCTGGACCGAAGAAAAGGGCTTCCAGACCCCGGCAATGAATTCATTCAACCACTATTCCTTCGGCTCGGTCGGCCGGTGGCTTTTCGGAACCGTCGCCGGCATCGACACCGATGGGCCCGGCTACAAGCAAATTGTCATTTACCCACGGCCCGGCGAAATAACTCATGCGAAAGCAAGCTACGAATCCATCCACGGCCGGATAGTCAGCGACTGGCGGCTCAGCAACGGCACGTTCACGCTTAACGTCACTATCCCGGCCAACACTACCGCGACCGTTTATGTCCCGGCCGGCAGTCTCGATAGCGTTACCGAGAGCGGACGCCCGGC
>JBDREF010000172.1:0-27091 GCA_043820045.1 Planctomycetota bacterium
GCCAAAAGCCTGACCGCGGCCGGCTGCTGCCACGGCGATTCGGCGCTTATCGAAGGAATCGGCTCACTGCGTGAATTCTACCACCTCGTTCAGGCGGGAGTTCCCTTCCCCACGGATTCGACGGGCACCTTCATCGGCTACAAGACCGATCACGACCCCTTCGAACGCGCGACATCGGCCGGTCCCAAGACGAGCCGATTCATGAGCGAATGTTTGCAGAAGCAACTCGAACGCTACCGCGTTGCGATTCACGACCGGCAGGAAGCCGCGCATCTGCTCACAATCGGCTCCGGCGAATCGAAGAGAATAGCGGGCCTCGTCACCATCGATAAGAAAAGCATTGCTAAGACAAATGAGGCTATCAATGTCTATCTCGCCGCCAACATCGTTCTTGCCGCCGGCGGCCCCGGCGAGATGTTCAAGACGACCGTTTATCCGAAAGGCCAACTCGGAATCCATGGCCTTGCGTTCAAGGCGGGTCTGATTGGAGCCAATCTGACCGAATCGCAGTTTGGCTTAGCCAGCATTAGGTTCCGCTGGAACGTCTCAGGCACATACATGCAGGTGATTCCGCGTATTTTCAGCACCGACGCCGACGGCAAAAACGAAAAAGAATTCCTGACGCCCTTCTTCCCATCGATGAGCAAGATGGCAACAAATATCTTTCTAAAGGGTTATCAGTGGCCCTTCGACCCGCAGCGCATCGAGAACCTGCAATCGTCGTTGATCGACGTTCTGGTCTTCAACGAAACGCAGAAAGGCCGTCGCGTCTATATGGACTTTCTGCGCAACCCCGTCGGCGGCGATTCCATGAAAGCATTCGACATCGACGCTCTCGAACCGGAAGCCAAAGAGTACCTGCAAAAAGCCGGCGCGCTGCAGAAGACGCCTATCGAACGGCTCGCGCACATGAACGGCCCCGCTATCGACATCTACACAGAGAACGGCATTGATTTGTATTCCGAGCCGCTTGAAATCGCGGTCTGCGCCCAGCATAACAACGGCGGTTTTGCAGTGGATAAATGGTGGCAGTCCAACATACCTCAGACTTTCGTAATCGGCGAGATGGCCGGTACTCACGGCGTGAAACGTCCGGGCGGCTCGGCCCTTAATGCAGGCCAGGCCGGCGGGCTGCGAGCAGCCCAATACATTGTCAACGCCTGCGGCTGCGACCTGCCGGATTACTCGGACGAACAATCGCAGATCGACCGCCAACTTAGCAGCCTTGTCGCCGGCTTCGAAGGCTGCAAGAACTCGACCGGCCTGGATCCGCAGGAAGTATTGGAGCAAGTCCGAAGCCGTATGACCGCTTCGGGCGGGCATATCAGAGAATCGAAAGATGCGCAGCGAGCCTTGAAAGAAGCGGTTACGCTGTACAGGGCCGTACATGAAAAAGGCTTGCGCGTCAAAGAGCCTAAATCATTAATCGCAGCGATACAGGCCGAGCACTTGGCTCTTACGAGCGTTGCGTATCTCAAGGCGGTCGTGGAGTTGCTCGGCCAGGACAGCGGTTCGCGCGGCTCGCACCTTGTACTCTCGGATGGCGGAATCGAGATTCATCCTGACGTGATTGACAAAGCCACCGGCAAGCCGCTCAAGTTCAAGCCGGAGAACCAGTCATTGAGGAATTCCATCCTGCATATCGAGTACGACGAAAGTTCGCCCGATTTGTTCCGCAGCGAGAACATCGCCCTGAGACCGGCGCCGACCTACCGCAAGGCCTTCGAGCCGGCATGGCAGGATTACAGAGAAGGCAAAATCTACAGCGCCTGATTATGTAGGAAGGAGAACCTCATGGCAGTGATAAACGTAAAGCCGGCTTCGGAATGTAACTATGACATAGTCTCCTTGGGCGAGATTATGATTCGACTGGACCCGGGCGAGGAGAGAATTCATACGACGCGGCATTTTCGAGCGTGGGAAGGCGGCGGGGAATACAACGTCGCCCGAGGTCTGAAACGCTGCTTCGGCAAGAGAGCCGCAGTAGTCACCGCAATCGCGGACAACCCTATCGGAAGACTGTTAGAGGACTTGATATTTCAGGGCGGCGTGAATATGGAGTACGTCAAATGGGTGCCGTACGACGGGATTGGCAGGAAAGTCCGGGTCGGCCTGAATTTCACCGAGCGAGGCTTCGGCGTGCGGGCCGCCGTAGGCTGCTCGGACAGGGCCAACAGTGCGGCGTCGCAGTTGAAGAAAGGGGATATCGACTGGGGCAAAATATTCGGTAGCGACGGCAGCCGCTGGTTCCATACCGGCGGGATATTCGCGGGCCTTTCCGAAACAACACCCGATGTCATCCTGGAGGCGGTGACAGCCGCAAAGAAACACGGCACGATAGTCTCCTACGATTTGAACTACCGCAAGTCGCTCTGGCAGGATATCGGGGGACAGCAGAAGGCAAAGCAGGTCAACCGTGCAATCGCCCCGTACGTGGACGTGATGCTGGGCAATGAAGAAGATTTCACGGCGGCGCTCGGCTTCGAGGTCAAGGGCATGGATAAGGGCTATTCGAAGCTCGACCCGGGAAACTTCAAGAAGATGATCGCCGAGGTAGTGAAGGAATTTCCGAGCCTTAAAGTCGTCGCAACAACTTTGCGCAACGCAAAAACCGCCTCAGTGAATGACTGGGGGGCTGTCATATACGCCGAAGGCAAGTTTCATGAGGCAACTTTGCGGGGCGACCTTGAAATCTACGACCGGGTCGGAGGCGGCGACAGCTTCGCATCGGGACTGATCTACGGCCTGATGGAAGGCAAGACGCCCGAGGAATCGGTCAACTACGGCGCTGCGCACGGAGCTTTAGCAATGACCACGCCGGGCGATACAACCACGGCCAGCCTGCGCGAGGTCGAGAAAGTAATGGGCGGCGGAAGCGCAAGAGTCGATAGATAACGCTCTTGCGAAAACGATATTTGTCATTCCCGCGAAAGCGGGAATCCAAGGCGTAGGGTGTGCAACTTGTTGCACACGCGGAAGCTAAAGTAACCGCGTGTGCAAAATAAATTTTGCACACCCTACCTGTAAAACTATGCTGAAGTTTCAGCGAAAGGGATTCATGATTGTCAAGACGGTTGAATGGATTGGCGGCGTTGACGGCTATCTGGAAATGGTGGACCAGCGGCGGCTGCCAGCGGAACTCGTCAGGCTTCAGTGCCGGGACACGAAGGTCCTTTTCGACGCGATAAAGACGCTCGCGGTTCGCGGCGCCCCGGCCATAGGAGTCGCAGCTGCCTACGGGCTCGTCCTAACTCTGCAAAAGATGCATGCAGACGACAGTGTTGAGAAAACTCTTGAAGCGTTAGCCGAAGCACGTGAGTACCTCGCATCGTCTCGCCCTACCGCCGTCAATCTGTTCTGGGCGCTGGACAGGGTCTGTACGCTCGCCAATGCAAAGCACAGCAAGACGTTGCAGGACCTTCGCGAAGCGGTTTTGGCCGAAGCGAACACTATTTGTCAGGAAGACGCAGATATGTGCCAGGCCATCGGCCGTCACGGCGAGAAGTTCATCGAGCAAGACGCTGGGATTCTAACACACTGCAACGCCGGTGCGCTTGCGACCGCCGGGCAGGGGACGGCCCTGTCGCCGATGTTCGAGGCGCACAAGAACGGCAAGAAGTTCAAAGTCTATGCAGACGAAACGCGGCCGTTGCTGCAAGGCGCGCGACTGACCGCGTGGGAGCTGAAGCAGGCGGGAATCGATGTCACGGTAATCTGCGACAACATGGCCGGATGGCTGATGAAGCAGGGAAAGGTAAACGCCGTAATAACCGGCGCCGACCGAATCGCGGCCAACGGCGATACGGCCAACAAAATCGGCACTTACAGCCTGAGCATCCTCGCAAGAGAGCACGGCGTACCGTTCTACATCGCCGCGCCTTCGAGCACGTTCGACCTGAGCATAAAAACCGGCGCCGAGATACCCATCGAGCAAAGAGACCCCGAAGAAGTAACCAAGTTCGCCGGCACTCAAACCGCCCCCGCCGACGTCAATGTATATAACCCGGCATTCGACGTAACAGATGCGTTCAACATAGCCGCCATTATCACCGAAAAAGGCGTAATTGAGAATCCCAACACCGAAAAAATCGCCGAGCACTTAAACCCCAGCAACACATGATTCATCGGACTCTCAGCAAAGTTTGAAAAAACAGCAGGTAATCCCAATTGTGCATAGTCACAATGCGCTTTTTCGGGTCATTTCGAGCGCAACGAAGTGGAGTCGAGAAATCTGTTTTAATAGATTCCTCCACTTCGTCCTCCACAGGACACCTTACGGTGCTTAGGGACTCCGGTCGGAATGACGAAGGCGTAAATCCTAATCACAATCGGTATAAGTTTCACGCCTTGCCCCTTGACTGGGAAGGCCTTAATTTGATATACTGTAAGCCAGTGAAGTGGAAAAAGTCGTTCTCTGTGCTGTAAAGATTGGGCTGGGGGATGGAGGTTCGATAATGGCCATGTCAAGGTGCATACAAATCCTGCGGGCAATCCCTTTGATGTTCCTGGTAGCGTTCACCCCTTGCGCTCTTGCTCATACCGATGTTATAGCGGAACGGGCACGAGACCTCATAGCTTCCACACCCGATCTGGTGGTTGTGTCGATGTCAGGGAGCCGTACGAATACTGCGGCGTAAGAGGACACATTCCAGGGGCGCTGAATTACCCGTGGACTTCGGGAGTACTACGGGCCCGATATGAGGAACTGCCGAAAGACGGCCCCATTCTGGTAGTCTGCCAGAGCGGCGGGCGAAGTAACGCAGCCGCAAGCTTTCTGGATTCGAACGGCTTTACAATGGTCTATGACATGCTGCGCGGAATGAGCGTCTGGCAATGGGAAACCGCACCCTGCAAATACAGCGGCGGCAGCGGCACAGCAACCAACCCCTACCAGATCGCTACGGCCGACGACCTGATCGCCCTCGGCGAAACTCCCGAGGACTACGACAAGCACTTCATCCTAACAACCGACATCGACCTCGACCCCAACCTCCCCGGCCGAAAGGTCTTCGACAGGGCCGTCATAGCGCCGACCATACATTCTTGTCCAGGTTGTTCCAGTGGCTCCGCCTTGGCGGGAATTTTTGATGGTAATGGCCATACAATCTCACATCTAACAATTGTGGGCAATGACTTTCTCGGGCTGTTCGGCAGCCTGGATTCTGGTTCCGAGGTCAAGGACCTGGGGCTGCTTGATGTCAACATCACTGGTTCGGGAAACTATATCGGGGGGCTGGTGGGTTCAAATTGGGGCACTGTGACCCGGTGCTACAGCACTGGCACGGTCAACAGTACCTGTCAAATTAGCGGCAGCGGCGGTGTCGGCGGTCTCGCGGGGAGCAACGGCAGCACTGTGGCCCAGTGCTACAGCACCGCTGCAATCAGCGGAAAACACTATGTCGGCGGGCTGGTGGGGTATAATTATGGTCTGGTGGTCCAGTGCTACAGCATAGGGGCGGTCAGCGGCACCGAATGGTGTGTTGGTGGGCTGGTTGGTTTAAATGAGGACGATGTCTTGCGAAGTGTGTGGGATATGAAAACCTCTGGACTATCGGTAAGTGCCGGTGGCGTGGGATTGACCACGGCCGAGATGATGAACCCGTACATGCTGGGCCTCAACGGTTTTGGCAACGATCCTAACTGGGTCCTGGATCCTGGGTGGGACTATCCCAGATTGGCCTGGGAAAGGACGCCGGGAGGTATTATTCCCGAACCCAACATCGATTGGCTGGAAGGACAAGGAACGCCGGAAAAGCCTTATCGCATTGACACCGCGAGCCAACTTATTCTGTTGGGCAAGGCGGGCATCCTTTGTGAGAAACATATTATCCTTGGTGCAGACATCGACCTGGATCCAAACCTGCCGGAGGGACTCGTTTTTGCGCAGGCCGTAATTCCAGGTTTCGTGGGTGTCTTTGACGGTAACGACCACACCATCTCGCATCTGACGATCCGGGGGACCGGCTATCTGGGACTGTTTGGGTATTTGGCATCTGAGTCCGAGGTCAAGAATCTCGGCGTAGTTGATGTTAACATAACCGGTTCAGGTAGCGACATCGGCGCGCTGGTGGGGTCCACAAACGGCGTACTCACAGGAGTCACCATATGGGGTAGCAGTGTCTCGAATAGCTACAGCACAGGCACGGTCAGCGGCACTTATGGCGTCGGTGGGCTGGTGGGCAATAACGACGGTAACGTGACCGGCTGTTATAGCACCTGTGCGGTCAGCGGAACGAGCCTTGTCGGCGGACTGGTGGGGTTCAGCGCGGGCGATGTGACCCAGTGCTACAGCACTGGTGCGACCAGCGGCAATGACGATGTCGGCGGGCTGATAGGAAGTACATCCTTCGGCAGCGTGACCCAGTGCTATAGTAGCGGTGTGGTCGGTGGACACAACGGGGTTGGCGGACTACTTGGAGCAACTTCCATAAGTGTGATCAGTAACTGCTATTCTGTGGCAAGCGTTTCGGGATGTAATAGAGTCGGAGGTCTTGTCGGATTAGACTATGAAGTTGGCGAGTTAATCTCGGTCCGCGGGTACCATCTTTCTCGCTGTTACTCGGCGGGATTAGTTGTGGGAGAAAACGAAGTTGGCGGCCTTCTTGGACACTTTGAGGGCCGTGAGGGCGAACTACCCGCTTTCGATGGTCTCTGGGACATCGAGACCTCCGGCCAGAGCACGAGTGCAGCAGGAACGGGTAAGACCACCGCCGAAATGCAGACGGCGAGTACGTTCCTTGAGGCCGGTTGGGATTTCGCGGGCGAGACAGCCAATGGGACAGAGGATATCTGGTGGATTCTTGAAGGGCTGGACTATCCGCGGCTTTGGTGGGAAGACAACGACAATTTACTATTTAATATTGAATATTGACTATTTATCTATGAGCGCTGACATGAATGGATCCTGACGTCAGTCGGACTCATACAGGACCTTCCCCTCTCTTACTGCCCTGCCAATCACATGATGGCTCGAATCTTTCCAATGCGCTACTTCACTGGCCGAATAAACCAGAATATCAGCCGGTATTCGGAATTCCGAAAGGGATCGCCAAATGCGGGCTGCTTCCTTGCGACGACTGCGCGACTCGCCGAACGGCTCACGCTCCACGATTAGAAGGTCAATATCCGAGTGTTGATTCGCCTGGCCGCGTGCCCAGGAGCCGAAAAGAAGAATTCTCTGGGGATGGACTTCGCTCACAATCCGTTGAGTCATCCTTTCAATCACATCATCGGGGATGTTCACCATTATGAACTCCTCGAGCCGGATCCCAGATTCAGATCAGAGGATTTCGCAGTTGCCTGCCCGGCGATTATAACGAAAAGCTATCTCGATAGTCGCTTAGTCCACTGCTACTACTTCTTTTACTTCGGGGACTTTTTCCTTGAGGAGTCTTTCGATGCCGTTCTTCATTGTCATCGTCGCGCCGGGGCAACCCTGGCAGGCGCCCTGGAGACGGACCCTGACTGTATTATCCTCGTCGATGCCGACCAGTTCGACATCGCCGCCGTGGCTTTGCAGACTGGCCCGAACGGCTTCGAGCGTGTCTTTGATCTTTTCTTCTATGGTCTGCTCAACATTGGCACTGCTGCAACCGCATTGTTCACACATAAGCAATCTCCAATAAATTCTTTCCTTCACAATTGTATCAGCAATTCAGTTTTTGGCCAGCTATTTCTTATTACGGCCGGAAAAGGTGTTTGTTGGAGCCGACAAGGCAAAAATCTCTATTGACGAGCAGATATATTGCCGAAAATAGTTGACAGATGACGGTGATGCTCATATAATATTTTCTGTATTTGTATGAAAACATGCGAATACGACCCTGAGACGCGGCTTTCGGCCGTGGTTACGCTGTTATGGCAGGGTTTGGAATCTTCGGTGGATTCGGTCGTTTTTCGATGCAGAAGCGATTGACTCGCCGGAGGGACTCAGAAAGCCATAATCAGCCGGAATAACAAAAAGGGTTCTCTTTTTTGAAGCCTTATGGAAAAGGGACCCGGGTAATGTTTATCAGGAAAGGGATAGAAATATGAAATCCAAGCCTCGTGCTCCGGCTCGTTCAGCCGATAAACCCTCTGTCAAAACCGGCGCCCAGATCGTGGTCGATACGCTCATCGAACAGGGTGTGGACACCATGTTCGGCTATACCGGCGGCGTTGTCTTGCCTTTATTCGACAAGCTCTACGATGCGCCGATTAATTTTATAATTCCACGTCACGAACAAGGCGGCTGCCACATGGCCGACGCCTACGCCCGTGCGAGCGGTAAGGTCGGCGTTGTACTCGCTACAAGCGGTCCGGGTGCGTGCAATCTCGTGACCGGTCTTGCTACGGCCATGATGGACTCGGTGCCTTTAGTCGCCATAACGGGACAGGTTCGCACCGAGCTGATCGGAAACGATGCTTTCCAGGAAGCCGACACGACGGGCATTACCCGTCCGGTCACGAAATACAACTCCATCGTCAAAGATGTTAAAGACCTGGCACGTACCGTTCGGGAAGCGTTCTATATCGCATCGACGGGCCGGCCCGGTCCGGTGCTGATCGATCTGCCGGTTGACGTCGAGGTTGCCAGGTTCAGCGCAGACGGTCCGGCCGAGATGCAGTTGCCCGGCTATCGGGTCCGGACCAAGGGACACGCCAAACAAATATCCACCGCGGCCAAGGCTATAAACAAATCCAAACAGCCGGTCCTTTACGTCGGCGGCGGCGTCATAACTTCGAACGCAAGCGATGAATTGAGAGCCCTGGCCGATAAAGCCCATCTTCCGGTGACGATGACGCTTCTCGGGTTGGGCAGTTGCGACCAGAGAAAGCCCGAATGTCTTGACATGTTAGGGATGCACGGCTCTGCGTATGCTAATTACGCAGTCCAGGAGTGCGACTTACTTATCGCAGTGGGCGCCCGTTTCGACGACCGCGTCACCGGCAAGCTCGAGACCTTTGCTCCGCACGCGAAGATAATCCATATCGACATCGATCCGGCCAGCATATCCAAAAACGTTCACGTGGATATCCCCGTCGTGGGCGATGCAAAGGCGATCCTCAGCGAATTGGCCGCAGCGGTCGAGTACCAGGAAAGAAAAGAGTGGTTCGCCAAGATAGCGGAGTGGAAGAAGAAGTTCCCGTTCCGCTACGACCAGAACTCAGAGACGATTAAGCCGCAGTACGTCATCGAGGAGCTTTGCCGTCAGACCAGGGCAGAAGCGATTGTCACTACCGGCGTCGGCCAGAACCAGATGTGGGCCGCCCAGTTCTACAAGTTCACCAGGGCCCGGCAGTTCATATCCTCCGGCGGACTCGGGACGATGGGTTACGGCCTGCCGGCGGCCATCGGCGCGCAGATAGCAAAGCCCGATGCAACGGTCATCGATATCGACGGCGACCACAGCTTCAACATGACGTTGGGCGAGCTGCCCACCGCGGTCGAGCATAAGCTGCCGATAAAGGTTTGTATCCTGAACAACGGCTACATGGGAATGGTCCGCCAGTGGCAGGAGCTTTTCTACGGCAAGCGGTATTCCAAGAGCTATCTGAAGAATCCGGAGTACGAAGCCGTAGCGAAGGCCTTCGGTGCGGTCGGGATGACCGTCGATAAAAAAGCCGATGTCCCCAAGGCAATCAAACAGATGCTCAAGGAAAAAATGCCTTGCGTGGTTGATTTCAGGGTCGAGCCGGAAGAGAATGTCTGGCCGATGGTCCCGGCCGGCAAGAGCCTGAACGAAATGGACGGGCTCGATATATTGGAACGGTTGATCTGACTTTAGCTTGGAAAGTGGCATTGAAAATGAAGCATATAATAAGCGCATTGGTTGAGAATAAGCCCGGAGTTCTGGCTCATGTTGCAGGCATGTTTGCGGCCCGCGGATTTAACATTGACTCTCTGGTTGTCGGTCGAACGGAAGACCCTCAGTTGAGCCGGATGACGATTGTCGTCGTTGGCGACGACAGGGTCGTCGAGCAGGTCCGCAAGCAGTTAGCCAAGATCGTTCCCGTCGTGAAAGTTCAGGATTTTGTCGGCCAGCCGGTGGTCGCGCGCGACTTGATGCTCATAGCCATTTCCGCGCCGCCGGAAAAAAGGGCCGAAATCTTATCGCTGATAGAAACGTTCAAGGGCAAAGTCGTCGATATCGGCCAGAAGTTCGTCATGGTCGAAATCAGCGGTCCCGAGGCCAAGATCGAGGCCTTTATAGACATCTGCAAGCCGTACGGCATCAAGAACGTCGCGAGAACCGGAACAATCGCAATGCCGAGATATGCAAAGAGCGGTGCGCCCGCCGGCCGTATCTCCGACGAGCAAGACGGGCAGTAGCGAATCAGCCGGCACGTTCCACGGCGCCTGGCAAATGAGTATGCACGCATCTCAGAGCCGTTCTCAGGCGGTCAAGGCGCACGCTGCATTTTGGGCCGCCGGAGAACCTCGGGCATTTCTGCCAATATAGCAGCAAAATGTCTAATGCAAATGAGTACAGCGGTCCGATATAGAGAATGCAGTCTCTCATCGCGCCGGAACGCAATTCACAGCTTTTCCACAAAGCACACTTACGATGTGCAAAACCTGTTAACAACAACTTTTTTTTGTGCGCAAAGTCAATACTCACAGCAACCTCCATCAAGTGGAAAAGAAATTTCCCAAAACGCGATTGATTTAATCGCCGCCAAATATGATGATGCTTGAAGTTCTCCGCAGTTCATGGGACTCCTCACGGAGGAGGCCTTCCGGCGGAAACTCGATTTTCGAAGAAGGAGAAAAGCTGATGCAGGGCACAATCACGGATGAAAGTTCTCGCACAATTGAGAGCGAAACACTCCACAGTCCCACGGACTCCTTGCGGAGGACGCCCAATGGCGTTGCTATCAACGAAGCGATCGCAAAGGAATTGGGACGGCAGAAGTATCGAATATGGTTCGAGAATTCAACCAGGCTGGAACTTGCCGGCGGATACCTGAAAGTCGGCGTGCCGAACCTGTTCATAGCCAACTGGATCGAGAACCACTTCCTCGACCAGATCAGCAAGGCGGTCCGGTCGGTTGCAGGTGCGGATGTGAAAGTCACATTCACCATCGACCCCGAGCTTTCGGGCCATCAAAGACGGCCGGAAGTCGGAGGTCAGAAATCAGCATCCGCAAGCCAAAGCTCCGTCCTGCGGCATCTGTCATCCGCCGTCGTCGAAGGCTCCCTAAAAACGCCGTCCCCCCATGCCGGATACCGAAAGAAAAAGCTCAAGCTCAGCCTGGATACGTTTGTCGTCGGTTCGTCGAACGAGCTGGCGCACAACGCCGCCAAAGTCGTCGTCAACGAGCAGCAAAGCCCATTCAATCCGCTCTTCGTTCACGGAGGATACGGCGTAGGCAAGACGCACCTGCTGCAGGGAATATGCAACGCGATCACCGAGAAGCGGCCGCAGACAAATTGGATGTATCTGTCGGCGGAGGATTTTGTCAACCAGTTCGTTCTTGCCTTGAAGACGAAAAAGCTGGAGACTTTCAGGCAGCGAATGCGGCAGACCGACCTGCTGGCAATCGACGACATTCATTTTCTGGCCGGCAAGCTTTCAACCCAGGAAGAGTTTCTGCACACATTCAACACGATCAGCCTGGCGGGCAAACAGGTCGTCCTGGCGTCCGATGCGCATCCGAAGATGATAGCCCAACTGTCCGAGAAACTTGTCAACCGGTTCGTATCGGGAATGGTTGTCAAGATCGACTCGCCCGATATGGAAACACGCTGCCGGATATGTGAACAATTCATCAGAAATATCAAAACCCAGTCCGTCCCGGTCTCAGATAGTGTGATAAGATACGTCGCTGAAAATCTTCGTGCCAACGTGCGCGAATTGGAAGGCGCCCTGCTGAAACTGATCGCCTATGCGGCGCTTAAGAACGAGAAGATGACTACGGCCATGGCCAAAGCCGTCTTGAGCGAACATCTCGAAAGATGCGACCCTATCGTGCACGTCTCGGACATCGAATCGGCGGCGGCCAGCTACTTCGGGATAACACCGGCGAATATACACTCGTCGAAGAAGGACAGGACCATCGCTCTGGCGCGCCATTTCTGTATGTACCTGACGAGAAAGCACACGAACATGTCGTCCTCGGAGGTAGGCAGAGTCATGGGCAACAAAAATCACGCCACCGTGCTGCTGGCCTGCAAAAAAATAGAAGATTTGATACAGAGAAATTCGGATATTCGCTGGAGCGGGCCGGAAGGCAACAAAATATCCAAAGCCAGAACGGTGCTTTCCGAGCTGGAAAAAAGTATCTCCCGCTGAGTTCCGTCACCGTATTGTCGTCGGTTTGTCAATTGCGGCTTTGATCGCGCGGACGGACGGCGACTGGGGCATCTTCTGATAGAGTGCATCGATTGCCTGCTTAGCCTGGTTGAGTCCGCCGGCTCGGTAATAGACGTAGGCCAGAAGCAACTGCAACTCGGTCGAACCGCTCCTCTGGAACCATCGCTCAACATCCTCTATTCCGGCGGCAAGTTTGTCCTGACCGCCCAACATGGCCGTAAGGTCGATCCTGGTCTGCATGTATTCGGGACTAACCGTCAGGGCCCTTGAGATGAACAGGGCGCTGCTGGTGTAATCACCGGCGGCGAACAACGCATGTCCCCTGCCCGCAATGGCCTGCGGATCGTCGGGCTTGTAGATAGATGCCATGGCGAAAAAGTCCGCCGCATTGTAGTACCGGCCGTTCCTGAGATTAGCTTCGGCGGCCAGCATGTGCTGGTTATATCTGGCCTGCGAGAAAGACTCAACGCTGCGATGCGGACCCATGATGCGTTTGGCCTCGGCAGACAAGTCAGCTTGTGAGAGTTTGTTTAGCTCCTCCAACGGAGAACTCTTCTCCTTAGAACCGATCCCGCCGGCCATCGCCGGAAGTTCCAACCGGGCCTGTCCGCCCTCATAGTCTCTTCCGGCCGCCGCACCCGGCACCAAATGAGCGGGCGGCT
Source organism: Planctomycetota bacterium (assembly GCA_043820045.1). Taxonomy (GTDB): domain Bacteria; phylum Planctomycetota; class Phycisphaerae; order Sedimentisphaerales; family Anaerobacaceae; genus JBDREF01. Next base: position 12,959 of record JBDREF010000172.1, read on the forward strand.
CCTCATCGAAAGGCAGCTCAGCCGCCTGAGGCTCGTAGAGGCTCGAGGTGCTGCGGGGCTCGGGCATGTATCGCTGTCCCGGGGACGCCTCGCCGAAAGCGGCTGAAGGCAGCTTGTCATCCGTTGCAGCCGGTTCGACCTGCAAACCTGCCTCGAACGACCTGGTCAGATCGTCGAGCTGCTGTTTGATTCGCTCAAGGACGTCACGCTGTGCCGGGCTGAGCGTACTCGCCTTCGCTTTCCCGGCATCGGCGGCTGAGAGATTCGTACGCTCACCGGGCGCCGGCGAAGGGGCAAACTGCCGCGAAGCGGGCAGGCCGTAACGAGTAGCGGCGGTTTGGCTTGTACCGATGTCCGATTCAGACGACGGCTGAATCTCCAGCGTCGATTTCAGGTTTTCGATTCCCGTTTCCTGACTCGGATATCGAAGGGACGTATCCGCCGCGAACAAGCCCTGTTGCCGACCCGGATCCGCAAGTTGTGCCGAGTCTTGTGCCGTTGCTCCTTCGTAGTTATTTAGCCGGTTGAACCGCTCTGCCGTTAGACTCTCGCCTTGCCGCCGCACGTCGATTTGACCCGACGGCAACCTTCCCGTATCCCGCTGACCCGGTGACATCTCGCGCAGAGGAGTGCTTTCCATCGTCGAGGGGAATTCGGTCCGGATGTAGCGCGACGGCGGCAACGGAGCATATTGCGTCTGCGGCCTCTGTGAATCCAAATCACTTCCCGTTGTGCCCCGGCTGAATGAATCTTGCTGCCTCGGCAGAGACTCCAGGCTGAAAAGATTGGCTCCCACGGTGCTTGTATCCTGCTGCACACGGGTACTGATTCTGGTATTCGCCGGACTAAGGACGCCCGACTGTCCCGGTATCGAAGAAGCCACCGTTTCGGTTGAAGAATAGTATGGCTGAGCGCCGTATCCGTAGGAAGGTCTTGTATAGTCTTCCGAGCCGGCGGTGTCCCTCAAGAAAGAACTGAGTGTCGATGAACCGAGGCTCGAAGTGAAACTTGTCGTTGATTGATACGGGACGTCGCCGCGGAAGTGCCTTCCGCGCCGCACGTTTCCGGTGATCAGCAGATTTCCGGTGTTATCTATCGGAGAGGCGGTCTCAAGCAAACCGTTGCGGATGCTGCTCGGGGGCACAGTGGCCGGACCGACGGGGTTGTTTATCGCAGAGTTCTGCATCGACCTGCCCGCCGCCGAACCGAGCACGAGCAACAACAAGACCGCCGCGACTACTAACAGCCACCTGTTCATAATGCCGAATACCTCGAAATTACCCAATTGGCTGATTCAACCACAGCCAAACCTGACTACTGGCCCGGGTATTCCTTGTACTTCGGCTTTTCCGCCCACCTCAGTTTAGTAGCTAATGTATCCCACTGGCTGCGAAGCGGGTTGTTCACGATCAGGAAATCGCAGTCCTGCCTTTCTATTTTCACCACGTCGTCAATCGAAAGACTCAATGAGACCTGCCCGTCGATTGAGAGGGTCGTGCCTTCATTGACGCGAATTCCGAGCACCTCTATCGTGCTCTCGGCGCTTATCACAATCGGCCTGAAACTCAGCGAATGAGGACAAATCGGCGTGATGACCACCGCTTCCATCTTTGGCGATATGATAGGGCCGCCGGCCGAGAGATTATAGGCCGTCGAGCCGGTCGGTGTGGAAACTATCAGTCCGTCGCTTACGCAACCGGCCAGCGGCTGGCCGTCCACCAGTATCTGAAGTTCCACGGTTCTAAAGGGCGGTCCGGCCGTAACAAAAATGTCATTTACAGCCGACGAGCAGAATTTCCGGGCCCGGTCCGTGCCCTGCCCGGCACTGAAAACCGAGCAGCAGAGCATCATCCGTTTATCTATCGGAACCGGACCTTTCGTTAGAAAAGGGAAAAAATCCTCAAGTTCGCTTACGCTGAACTCGGCTAAGAAGCCGAGCTTGCCGACGTTCACGCCTATCACAGGCAAAGACGCCCTGCTTACGTTCCGCGCGGTCGAGATGATACTGCCGTCGCCACCGAAAACAATCGCAAAATCACATTCTTTCAGGACCTTGGCCTCGGCGGATGCCTGCGAAGCAGCGCCGGTCTGCGAATCGCAGCCGGTATCTATCAACTCCTCGATGCTGTAGTTCGCTACTATCTGAGCTTTGTCTTTCACAAAGCCGGCGAACCGCTCAATCGCCTCGTTGACGCCGCGTTTTTCCCGGTCGCCGAAGATCACCAGCCTGGGTGGAGATTTCGCCTCTCGCATAGTGATTCATGCTTTCAACATTTTCCTTACCGCTTCAGCTATTTTGTCGGCATTCGCCCCCACTTCCATAAGTTGCGCGTCGCGCGAGTCATGTCCGATAAATCTCCTCGGTGCACCGAGCATACAAACAGCCTTCGGCGAGCAGCCTTGTGCCGCAGCCATCTCAAGCACGGCCGAGCCGAACCCGCAGGCAATTGAATGGTCCTCTACCGTCACTATTCCCTTTCTTCTCGCCAGAAGAGAGATAATCTTCTCATCGACGGGAGCGGCGAACCGGCCATTGACCACATCGACCCCAATCCGCTCCTTAGACAGAAGCGCCGCCGCCTCCAGAGCTTCCTTCAGAACGCTGCCGTAAGTGACAATCACAACGGACGAGCCTCTGCCCTTCCTGACCGTCACGCTCTTGCCCAGCTCGAACGGCTTGGCGCAGGCGGCCCGGACAAACTCATCCGGCGGAACAACCTCCTTCGGATACCTTATGACGACGGGCTTATCCTCGCTCAGAGCAAATTCAAGAGCCAGCTTCATTTCCACGTCGTTGGCCGGAGCCGTCAGGACCATATTGGGCATCATTCGCAAAAAGCCTATGTCCATCAACCCGTGATGCGTCGGGCCGTCCGAGCCGACGAACCCGGCCCTGTCGATGCAGAAAACGACCGGCAGATTCTGCAAAGCCACTTCCTGAAAGATCTGGTCGAAAGCGCGCTGCAGGAAAGTCGAATAGATGCAGATGACAGGTCTCAAGCCTTCCCTGGCCAGTCCGGCCGCAACATCTACGGCGGCGCTCTCGGCAATGCCCACATCGTAAAAACGATCCGGAAACTCCTTGCTGAATTTCATAAGACCCGTGCCGTCACACATCGCCGAGGTGATGGCAACGATTCTTTCGTCCTGTCGGGCCAATTCCGTCAGATACTCGCCGAACGCCCTGGTGAAGCTGCGCTTGCCCGGCACCGAGGGCGATTCGACATCATCTCCGTTTATCTTGAACGGGCCCGTCGAATGAAACTTGCTTGGACCCAAATCCGCCGGGCGAAAACCTTTGCCCTTTTTTGTGTAAACGTGCAGAATCGCCGGATGATTAAGCTCGGCCGAGGCCTCGAACAACTGTATGAGCGAGTCGATATCGTGCCCGTCAACGGGGCCGAAGTACGGGATGTGCAGGCTCTCGAAGAGCTGGCTGGCCGGCAGAACCATTCGGATACCTTTCTTAATCCTCTCAATCGTCTCTTCGACGCTCTTTCCGATTACCGGCATGTGCTCCAGGATATTGTTGGTAGTCTTGCGCAGAGACTCGTAGGTCTGGCTCAGCCGCGCCCTGGAAAAGTATTTCGCCACCGCTCCGACCGTGGCGTCTATCGCCATTGAGTTGTCATTGAGCACGATGAGCAGTTGTCTCTTGACCAGCCCGAGATTGTTGAGCGCCTCAAAGGAAGCGCCGTTGACAATACTTGCATCGCCGATAACCGCCACGATTTTGCTCTCATCCCGCTTTGCACGCTGCGATTTCTGTGCCTCGCCTTTCAACGCTTCGCCCAGAGCCATTCCGATGGCGGTCGCTATCGAAGTACCTGCGTGCCCGACGGCGAACTGGTCGTATTCGCTTTCAGCCGGGTTGGGAAAGCCGCTTATCCCGTCGGCGTGACGGAGATTCTCGAATTTGCGTTTTCTTCCGGTGATGATTTTGTGCGTGTAGCACTGATGTCCGACGTCCCAGAGCAGCTTGTCTTTGCGGAAATCGAATACGCAGTGCAGCGCCAGCGTCAATTCGACGACTCCGAGATTGCTCGCCAGGTGTCCGCCGGTCTTGCTGACCGAGCTGAGAATAAACTGGCGTATTTCCTCCGCCAGAGCCTTCAGCTCGGGAACCGACAGCTTCTTAACGTCGGCGGGACTATTGACCTGCTCCAGAAATTTACCCATCCAAACCTCTTTTGACTGATGATTACCGGTAAATTCAATCCAATGTGCGGGTATCCATCGGTGAATTTTCAAGTTTTTGTGAGAATCTTACTTTTCACATACTATAACACGTTGCAGGCACAAAAGTAAGGTTTTTTTCATTTTGTCCCGCTGCGCCCCATTTAGCCTGGATTGCTTCTACTGTTTCCTGGCAAGAATGGCCGTATAGCCCCCATCGTGGCCAAAACCCTCCGCCGACGGCAGCGTCAGCTTGTCGGATTCCAGAACAAAGGTGCGCTTCTCGTCGAGGAAATCAGCCACAATCTTTGCATTCTCATCCTTTTGAATGCTGCACGTGCTGTAGCAGATTCTCCCGTGCGAGTCCACCATCGCCGCAGCGGCTCTCAATAGCTCGCCCTGTACCTTTGCCAGTTTCTCTATCGCCTGCGGGTCTATGCGGTAGCGGGCCTCGACTCGCCGGGCCAATACGCCCGTGTTCGAGCAGGGTACATCGAGCAGGATGCAGTCGAATTTCGAATCTGGAAGCTTATCGCAGGCTACGATGTCAATGCTGTTTATGCCGAGCCGGGCTATATTTTGTTTCAACATTTCCAGCCGCCTGGCGTCGATATCGGTTGCGATGATCTTTGCCGAATCGCCGGTCGCCTCGGCCAACTGTGTCGTCTTGACACCGGGGGCGGCGCAGAGGTCGAGTATCATCCAGTCGGGCTGCGGCTTTAGAAGCCGAACGGCTAAAGAGGCCGTGACATCCTGAACGGTAAACTCGCCTTCTGCAAAACCGGGAAGCTGCGTCACCGCCTGCGGACTTCTGATTTTTATCATCGCTTCATCAGGGCTTGTCTCCAATTCGATGCCCGCCTGCCGAAGTTTTTCCGCCAAGGCCACCGTGGTCGTTTTCAAGGCGTTGGGCCTGATATAGATACTCGGCCTGCGATTCGATGCGAAGCATATCCGCCGGGTCGATTCTGCGCCGAATTCCGCGAGCCAGTCTGTCACGAGCCATTCGGGCAGCGAGAAGACTGTGCTCAGGTACTCGACCGGACGAGCCTCGTCATCCGGCAGCAGGCCGGTATCGAACTGACAGCCGGCCGCAGGCGTCTGGGGAATCGTGCGTTCGCTTTTCGCCTGCGATAAGGGGATTTGCCGGTCGGTTACGTGCTTTGTGATTTGCCGCATGACGGCGTTCACGAAGCCGGTCTGCTTCGTACCGGCAATGGCCTTGGCGTTCTCGACCGTTTCGTGGACGATTGCATATTCCTCGGTAGCAGGCGAATAGACCAGTTCGTAAACTCCGATACGAATGATGTTGAGCAGCCGACTCTGAATCCTCTCGACTGGACGGCCCGAGAACGTGGTTATCACTATATCGATGGCCCGGCGGTTCCTCAGCGTCCCAAAGACTAAGTCGGTTGCCCGCTGCCTCTGCTCGGTCTGGTCAAGCAGCCGCTCCAGCACCGAGCCGACATAACCTCCATTCGGGTTCCACCGATTCAGCGTCTCGACAGCAACAGCCCGCGCAGTTTTGAACTCTTGTTCGCCCATATCTTCCCCCCTGTCTCACTTTTCTATCTTTGCGAACAAATCGCCGGGTTGGGTTTGTCGGCCGTTGGTGAAATCTTTGAAGTCCATCAGCGGCGAGCCCGCCGGTTTGATTTTCTTAATCTTCAAGGCGTTCCGGCCGCAGATGATGTTCAGGTTCTCATCGAGCGTTCCCGCCGTAAGGCCCTCCGGGTTCGAGGTCTCGACAACTTCGGCGGCGGCGAGGCTTACGCGGACGGACTTGCCTGTCCTTTTCGAGATGTAACTCGCCGAGGCGCCGGGCCAGGGCCACAGGCCGCGTATCTTTCTGGTCAGGACTTCGGCCGGTTCTGCAAAATCCAGTGCCCCGTCGGATTTCTTGAGCTTCGGAGCGAGCGTCGCTTTGCAGTGGTCCTGCTCGGCGTAAACGGCCGTGCCGTCGGCGATTTGGTCAATCGTTTGCAGCAATAGCGGCGCAGCGATTCTCGCCAGTCTATCGTGTAATTGGCCGGCGGTCTCATCGGCTCCGATATCGGTCCGCGCCTGTGCCAGGACCTGGCCGGCGTCCATTTTCTCGGCCAACGTGATTATGCTTATACCGGTTTCGGTCTCGCCGTTGATTATCGCCCAGTTTATCGGTGCGGCCCCGCGATATTTCGGCAGCAAAGATGCGTGGACATTGATGGCCCCTTTGGGCGGCAGATTGACAAGCTCGCAGCCGACCTTCTGGCCGCACGCAATTACCACAATCAAATCCGGACGGCAATCCATCAACTTTGCGATTAGATCGGGAGTATTTACATTATCGGTCTCAATAAGGGGTATCGAATGCGCAGCCGCCCAGCAGGCCACCGGCGTCGGGGTAGGCTTTCTGCCTCTGCCGGCCGGGTTCGCAGGCTGTGCGACTATGAGCTTCAGACCGTGGTCCGAACGGCTCAAAGCATTCAGGCACTCAATGCCAAACTCACCGCTGCCAAGATATACGATTCGCATAGCTTTATTAAGAGGAACGATGGACGAGAGACGATTGACGACGGACGAGAGTCGCCAAGCTATTGAATTTTACAGAAACTGTCAGCTTTGCGTTCCATCGTAGATAGCATGGCAAATATGTGCTCATACTTCTCGTCCAACCTTTCAAATGTCTCTCTATCAATATATTTACAAGCCAGGGCGAATTCCAACCAAGCTTGCGTTTCCGCGGCTTCCTGCCCTGCATCAGAAAGTTTATTGATGAAAACAGCTTTGTATCTTCGTTTGCGCCAACCCTCAGAAAGGTTCGTACAGATAGACCTGGAAGCTCGACTCACTTGATCGGTCAGAGAATATGTCTCTTCTTTCGGAAAACTCTTCGATATCTCGAATATCTCCATCGCGCCTTCAAATGCAAGGCGATAAACATCCAAATCCCTTACGCCGCTTATTCTCTTCGTCCCTCGTCCATCGTCTCTCGTCCGTCGTCCATCTTTCACCGCTCGCCCTTCGTTCGTCATTTTGTACTTATGATAGCTTCTATTTAGTGCGTTCCTGGAGTTTCTTGAGCTGCTTTCGATGCACAATCCTTGCGGTCTGGCCCATGCGATTGACGATTGTCATCCCTTCGATATGGTCGTACTCGTGCTGCAGTGCCCTTGCATAGAGCCCGTCGGCCTCGTCGGTGAATTCACGGCCGTCAAGGCCGGTTGCAGTCACCTTGCAGCTTTTGTATCTTCGAATCTTCGTATAGACACCCGGCACCGACAGGCACCCTTCCTCGATGGCCTCGAGTTCTCCGTCCGGCGTAACGGTCGGGTTTATAAAGACCCGAATGTTTTCTCTGCTGCCGTCGAGCGATATGATGAACAGGCGCAGCGGCACGCCCACCTGAGGCGCCGCCAGGCCGACGCCCTTTTGCTCGAACATAACATCGATCATCTTGTCCACCAGCCGGAGGATATTGTCATTGATTTCTTCGACCGGTTGAGCCCGGCCACCCAGAACCTCGGCCGGATAATGCGTGATTCGACAATTTTCAAAATCAGCCATTTCTCATATCCCGTATCAGGGCGGCGCTACCTGTCGTCGAACTCATCGCCGGTGAACGTATTGCCGAGATAAGATTTTATGACGACTTCGTTGCGGATGATTTCAGCCGGCGGACCCGCTCCTATCACCCTGCCGTGGTCGATTATGTAGGCCTTATCGACCACTTCCAGCGTCCTCTCGACGTTATGGTCGGTTACGAGGATACTGACGCCGGCGGCAACGAGTCCGCGAATCTCCTCCTGCAAATCCTCGACGGCGATGGGATCGACCCCGCTGAAAGGCTCGTCCAGCAGAATCAGCGAAGGATTAGTCACCATCGCACGGGCGATTTCGAGCTTTCTTCGCTCCCCGCCGGAAAGGAATCTGCCCTGGCTTTTTGCAACTTCGCCCAGCGCGAAACGCTCGATGAGCGTGTCGGCCCTGCGGTTGCGTTCCGCCCGCGTGATGGACATCGTCTCGAGGATCGCATACAGATTGTCGCGGACGCTCAGTCGCTGGAAGATGCTCGGCTCCTGCGAAAGATATCCGATACCCAGGCGGGCGCGTCTGTACATCGGCAGTTTGGTGATATTCCGGCCTTCGAACATGACCGCACCGCGGTTCGGAGTGATCATACCCATAATCATTCTGAAAGAGGTCGTTTTGCCGGCGCCGTTACGGCCCAGCAGCCCGACAATGCTGCGCTGCTCGATCGTTATGGATACTTCGTTAACAACGATCCTGCCGGAATATTTTTTTACCAGACCCTGAGTTTCAAGAAGAGTCGTACTTGCCATATTCGTATCTCGTATTGAGTATCTTATTGGGGCATTATAACAACAGCCGGCACCAGGGCAAACAAATATCGCAGCCGCCGGAGCTTTGCACCGGATATGAGGGGTGAGGTCGGAATAAGGGGGGAGAGTTCATGGGGCTTTGGAATAGCCCTCAGACGCACGTTCTGTCATGTCGGGCCTGGCCCCAGGGAGCCGAAGCGCAGCGCAGTCGAGACATCTGGCCGTGAGTAAGACGTGTCCATCCTTGCAGCCAGATTTCTCCACTCCGGCCTTCAGCCTCCGGTCGAAATGACAGGCAGCGAGAATGAATCGCAATCTGCCGCCGAATACCGACCTCGCGGGATATGAGAAAAGCCGATAAATGTTCTGGCATTTTTGCCCTGTTTCTGCTATTAAGTACTCTCTTGCGTAAGAATAAGTTGTTTTCGTTTGCCAAAGGGTGTCTATGTTCGCAGTTTTGAGCGATATACATTCGAATATCGAGGCCTTGAGCACGGTTCTGGCCGACATTGAAAAGCGGGGCATAAAGACCATATACTGCCTGGGCGATGTGGTCGGCTACGGGCCAAACCCCTGCGAATGCCTTGATCTGATAATAGAGAAGACCAAGTGGTGCGTTCTCGGCAATCACGATTATGCGGTCTTTTACGAGCCGACAAATTTCAACTACGGGGCCGAGCAGGCAAGCTTCTGGACCCGGGAGGTCCTTGAGACGTCGGACGAGCAGCAACGCCGTAACCGGCGATGGAGCTTTCTGGGCAAGCTGCCGATGCGGCGGACACTCAAGAGCAAGGTGGGGAAAAACGCGGCAACAATAGACTTTGTCCATGCCTCGCCCAGAAGGCCTATCAACGAATATATCTTCCCGGACGATGTTTATACGAACCCACTGAAGGTACGGCTGCTGTTCGAGAGGGTCGAGCACATCTGCTTCGTAGGCCATACACACATGCCCGGCGTGTTTCTCGACGAGCCGGATTTCTACCTGCCGAACGAGCTCGGCGACGCCTACCCGATCATCGACAACGAAAAGGCCATCATAAACATCGGCTCCGTCGGGCAGCCCAGGGACAAGGACAACCGGGCGAGTTATGTGTATGTAAAAGAAAACAAGGTGCATTTTGTGCGGCTCGAATACGATTTCAAGAGCACGATGAAGAAGATTTTTGCCATCGACCAGTTGGATAACTTCCATGCAGAGCGGCTGCAGAACGGGAGATAGAAGAGATTGATTATTTGCTATTGGCTATTGATTATTGAAAAACCGGCCGCCATCTGCTGTAAGAGAAGAGACAAAATATGCGATATTTGATTTTAGTTGTAGCTGGATTCTGCCTATTGTGCGGCTGGCTTGTGATTGACTCCGGACTCTTCGAGGCCTCATCGCAACCCGAGCCGGGCTGCATCCTTTTGCAGGCCGTCGCGGGTGACGCAAAAACCGAGACTGCAATCGCGCCTGCAGCACAGGAGCAACCATCGGAACCGGCAGAGACTTTCGCTCTCGGCGCCGACAATGCGCCGGCCAAGACAATCAAGCTCGGCTCCGTGGACCGCAATAGCGGCTTTAAGTACCGGCTCGAGTTCAGCTCCAAAGGCGCGGCAATCGCGAAAGTGACTTTCAGCGAATACTACGACCGCGATTACAAGAATCCTCAGCCGTTAGTGATAATCTCGCCCGCACGGCAGAGAGACGGCAGCGAGGTTCTGGCAATGGCCAACACGAACTTCCTGTTCGCCAAACAACAGTTGCAACTGCCTCTGGACAAGCTTCACTGGATAAGCACGGAAGCCGAGACCGAAGCCGACGGCTCGCAGGTCGCCCGCTTCGAGGCCGTTATCAAACGCCAGGACACCGGCGAGGCCATCGTTAAGCTGACAAAGACCTACAAAGTCCACCGCGACAGCTATCTTCTGGACTGCCGGATAAACGTCGAGAACCTCAGTGACACCGAGCAAAAGATAAATTTCAACCTGGCAGGGCCGGGCGGACTTGACAGAGAGGGGTCCCGAACCGACCTGAGAAAGATCGTCGCGGGCTTCAGGGATTCGAAGGGCCAGATTGCCGGCGTAAGACTTGACAAAGGCGCTCTTGGCAAAGCCAAGAGCCTCGACGACAGGCGGCTGGACAAACCCGGCGCCGATTTTCTCTGGGTTGCCGCCGTCAACATGTACTTCGCGGCGATCATGGTGCCTGTTCCGAGTGAAGGCAAAGACTATTGCGACTGGATAACGGACAAAGCGGGACGGCTTTACAATCCTGACGGAGACAGTAAAGCCGGCAGCGGCGACGAAACCTTAGGATCTGACCTTACGACCGCCTTGAGCACTCTGGCCGCCGCCGGTCAGGCCGACGATTCACAAACATACGACTTCCAGTTCTATATCGGCCCCAAGGATAAGAGCTTTTTCGACAAAAACGAGATGTATCGAAATCTCGGCTTTGTCCAGACCATAGACTTCATGGGCTGCTGCTGTCCGGCGGGCATCATAAACCCGCTGGCGTTCGGGATACTGGCGCTCATGAAATGGGCGTACCACTTCATCCCGAATTACGGCGTGGTCATTATCATCCTGGTGTTCCTGATGCGGCTGGTGATGCATCCTGTCACCAAGAAGAGCCAGGTCTCCATGAGCAAGATGAGCAAACTGGCCCCGAAGTCGGAGGAGATAAAGAAGAAATACGCCAACAACAAGGCGGAAATGAACAAACAGATGATGGCTCTTTACAGAGAGCAGGGAGCCTCGCCGATCATGGGCATGCTGCCGATGCTGGTGCAGATGCCCATCTGGATCGCCTTGTACAGCGCGGTTTACAGCAGTATCGACCTGCGCGGGGCGGCGTTTCTGCCGTTCTGGATTACCGACCTCTCGGCCCCGGACGCCCTGTTCAGATTCCCCGCGGTGACTCTGCCGCTGTTCGGCAAGCTGGACTCGTTCAACCTTCTGCCGATTCTCATGGGCGTGGCGTTCTACCTGCAGCAGAAAATGATGCCGTCGCAGGCCGGCGCCGCCACGAATCCGCAAATGGCCCAGCAGCAGAAGATGATGAAGATTATGCTGCCGCTGCTGTTCCCGCTGATGTTGTACAAGGGCCCGTCCGGGGTGAACCTGTACATCATGGCAAGTACGTTCGCCGGTGTCGTCGAGCAGCACGTCATTCGCAGGCACATTCAAGAAAAAGATGAGAACGAATCGAAGGGCCTGGTCGCCACGACCAGCAAGGCCGGCGGAAAGGTAAAGAAGAAGAAACCCAAGCCGTTCTATAAGAACATGTAACACCGCGGAAAGGCCGATGGGACGCACTGGATGTACGAACTAAACGACACCATCGCGGCCGTCAGTTCTCCCACCTCAGAGCAGAGGGTGATTCTTCGCATAAGCGGCCCTGAGACGCTGGCGGTTTGCGGGCAAATCTTCGACGGACCGATTCCAAAAGAACGCAGCGGCATATTATCCGGCTCCGTCGCTGTCGATAAAGACCTTAACATCGACGCAAAGCTCTATGTTTTTCCGGGACCGCACTCTTATACCGGCGACGACGTTGTGGAAATACATGTCGATACCAACGCGGCGGTTGTCGAGGTCCTGATGGGCAAGCTGCTGGAGCGAGGTGTTCGTGCGGCCGAGCCGGGCGAATTTACCGCCAGGGCGTATCTGAACGGCAAGATCGACCTGGCCCAGGCCGAGGCCGTAAACGAAATCATCGTCAGCTCCAACGAGTTTCAATTGGCCGCCGCCGAGAAATTGCTCTCCGGACGGTTAGCCGAAATGACAGCCGCCGTTCGCGACGACCTCATGGAGTGCCTCAGCCTGATCGAAGCGGGTCTGGACTTCAGCGGCGAGGACATCGAATTCATCACGCGGCCGCAGGCTATCGAAAGGCTGACGGCCGTCAAGGACCGGCTCGAACAATTGCTTTCGGGCAGTGTTAGCTACGAGTCGCTAATCGACTTGCCGGCGGTCGGGATCGCCGGAGCCCCGAACGCGGGCAAGAGCAGCCTGCTCAACAAACTGCTCGGCCGGGAAAGAAGCATCGTCTCGCCGAAGAGCAAGACCACCCGGGACGTCCTGACGGGCCTTTGCACGTTGAAACATTACAGGTGCGTGCTGTTCGATTGCGCGGGCCTTCTGGTCAGGCCGGACGATATCCTCGACGAGCTGGCGCAGCAGGCGGCGATTGAGGCGCTGCGAAACAGCGCTGTGGTCATTTTCTGTGTCGATGTATCTGAACCGCAGTGGACCCGGGACGCCGCCGTTCGAGGACTCATACAGCCGAAAGTCCTTGTGCCGGTTGCGACAAAGTGCGACCTGCTCGGCAAAGATGTTCCGGCCGGCCGTCTTGCCGAGTTGAATGAATTGTTCGCTGCGGAATTCATGCCGGTTTCGACGGTGACCGGCGCGGGAGTGGAGCTGCTGCGAGAGACAATAGACCGCAAATTGATTGAGAAATTCAAAACTCCTCCCGCGAGCATGGTGGCCCTTACCGCCCGGCACAGGAAGGCCGTCACCGACGCTATCGAGAATATCGGCGAATCCGTCCGCGAGTTGAATGCCGGCAACGATGAAGTCACTGCAATGCTGCTGCGCGCCGCTTATCAGGCCGTCTGCGATATCGAAAGGGCCGGCGGCGCACATATCGACGAGCAGATTTTGGAGCAGATATTCGGTCGTTTCTGCATAGGTAAATGAACAGAATCGTTAGCAGAGAAAGTGAGGGAATTATGAATCGACAGAGAGTTGTTGCGGTTTTCGTATGCCTGAGCCTGGCGCTCGGCAGTGCCTGGGCCGATGAGAACCTGCGCGTTTTGCCCGAGAATATCGACGGGACCAAGCCCGGCGAGATGATGAGCCGTTACGTCCGCGGGCTCGCTCAAGAGCATTTCGACAATTGGAAGCTCCAGTACGAGCAGCGCACGACGCCGGAGCAGATAGCCGAGTATCAGAAGCGTCTTCACGAGCAATTCATCGAGGCAATCGGAGGCTTGCCCGAGCGCACACCGTTGAATCCGCAGGTTACCGGCGTCGTCCAGCGCGAGGGCTACCGGGTCGAGAAGGTTATCTTCGAGAGCCTGCCGAGGCATTATGTCACCGCGCTGCTATTCCTGCCGTCGGGGCAAGAGAGCAATCCGCCATATCCCGGCGTGCTCGTGCCGTGTGGGCACAGCTCAAACGGCAAAGCCCATGACGCCTATCAGACGATGGGGGCGCTGCTGGCGCTCACCGGAATGGCGGCGCTGGTTTTCGACCCCATCGACCAGGGCGAGCGGAGTCAGTTGCTCTCGGCCTTGCCGAGACTGGCAGGCACGAGGGCACATACGATGCTCGGCGTCAGCAGCATCCTTCTCGGCCGTAACACCGCGAGCTTCGAGATATGGGACGGTATGCGGGCCATCGACTACCTGCAATCGCGCCCAGAGGTCGATCCCGCTCGCATCGGCTGCACAGGCAACAGCGGAGGAGGAACCCAGACGTCGTACCTGATGGCGCTGGACGAACGCATCGTTGCGGCGGCGCCGAGCTGCTACATCACCGGCTTCGAGCGTCTGCTGGACACCATCGGCCCGCAGGACGCCGAGCAGAACATATACGGCCAAATCGCTTTCGGCAGGGACCACGCCGATTACCTGATGATGCG
>JBDREF010000173.1:0-25639 GCA_043820045.1 Planctomycetota bacterium
ACTTCGCGAACGGCCAATTCGGCAGTTTCGGAGGAGGTCTGCTTTCCGATGTACAGGCCTATCTTTCCCTTTTCAGGTTCTGCCATCTGGACGGCTCCTATCTCCTCTCCGTTGAGCCACACCTGTATTTTCTTGCCCTCCACTCTGACCGAGAGGGTATTCCAGCTCTCGCGCTCCACGAGGTTTTCCCGGAGGTTGGCCAGCGCCAGCCCCTTGCCGGGCAGCAGGACGCTTCCGGTATAGGCGCGGATCCTGCTCTTGTCGGATGGTTCGAATATTTCCACGCGAGGGCCCGGTTTTGAGCCGGAACCGTGAAGCCAGATGCCTGCCCGGATGGGCCATGTGGCTCGGAAAGTGACCGCCAGCAGGTAATTCTCATATTCAGTCTCGGTCCAAAGTGTGGCGGCCTTGTCGCCGGGCGTGCCGACGATGCGTCCCGCCTTGACGGCCCAGGAAGCGCCGCCGGAGTACTGCCATCCGGCGAGATCGCGGCCGTTGAAGGCAGGGATCCATTCAGCGGATTGCGCGTCCTCCGACTGCGTCTTTAGCGGCTTGGCGATGTTGTGGGTGCCGTGGCAGTCGGTGCATATCGAATTTTGTGAGACCGCTCGGCCGCTCGGGCGCATGCGGCCAGTCCACTTCGTGATGAATTCCTCCACCGCCGCGGGATTCTTGTGCTCCTGGCGACTGTAGAACTCCTGTCCTTCGCCGCCCTTGTGGCACTTCGAGCACATGTTGCGCACTTCCGAACGTCCGAACAGGAGGTCCGGTTTGGTCATCAGCATCTCATCGTGCATGTGCTCTGTCGATGCGCCGTGACAGACGTCGCAGGTCACACCCCTTGCAACGTGAATTGTCGAAATGTCCTCGGTTTTCATACTTGGGTGGCAGACATGACATTTGCCGTTCGCGTTTGACTTATCAGTCTGCGATTCTTCGGCCATGCATACCGTGAGCAGCCCGGCAAATGCTAAAAGGACAATTACTGCCGTGGCGAGATACAAATCGATTCGACTATTCGAGCGCACGTTCTTCTCCTTTTTATCAGGCATGTTCAGAGCAATCGCCCGGCAGATGGAGCTTTGCAGGACAGAGAACGGAAGACGGATGAAAAAAGGTCGTTCTCAGTTCTCCGTCTTCCGCTTTCTGTTTTTTGTCTTCCGGTTTAGACGACTTCCCAGTCGCGCAGCCACTCATACTCGGTGGGCAGGTTCGCCCACTGCTGCTCGGTAATTCCGGTGAGCCACTGCTTATCTGCTTCGCTCATGCCGAGATGCCGGGTGTACGAAGCCCGTGCGGCGTTTTCGACCTCATAAGCAGTTGAGAGTCCGGACACCGACGCCGTGATAGCGGGGTTGGCAAGGATGCACTGAAGCGTCAAACGAGCGAGATCGTTTTCCGTCTTGCTGCCCACGCCCATGACCGGGAACTTGAGTTTGCCATAGCTTTCGAACAGACTTCCGCCGAAATACGGCTTAATAGTCACGACTCCCACGTTGTTCTCAACGACCGTCTTAAAGACACTCTGCGTCTGATCCGCTCCGTGGCCGGGATTGACCTCTTCGACGTTGTCCTTCGCGGGGGTCTCGCCCTTGACTCTGGTCTTCGCGCTGCACGGGAAGATTATCATCTCGAATTCAGGGTACTTGCTCAAGACGTGCTCGAACCAGGGACGGCAGTGGGACGACATCCCGAGATGCCGGACCTTGCCGGCCTTGTGGAGCTTCTGGAAGGTTTCGATCAAAGACTCCACCTCGGCGTCCGTGTTGAGCTGGTCTGTCCCGAGCTGACCGGCCATCTTGGCCTGGGGTCGCCAGATGTCAAGGTAGTCGGTCTTCAGCAGGCGCAGGCACGTTTCGACGTTGAAGGTCTGGTCTTTGACGTTGCAGCGATCTGAGCCTCTCGGCCCGAGGTTATGAATATCGGCGCCTACGTACATTTTCTCACGGCGGCCCTTGAGGGCTTCGCCATAGCAGAGGCACTCGGCCGCGGTTGTGATATCCAGGTAGTTGATGCCGGAGTCGATACAGGCGCTGACGACATCGGTGCGGTTCTTGGCAACGTCTTCCGGCACCTCTTCATTGGCGAAGCTGTCCCAGTATCGTCCTGCGTTGCGGTTCTTCCAGTGACCGCCCAGGCTGACCTCGGAGATCATCAGGTTTGTTTTACCTAACCGGCGATACTGCATTTGTGAATTATGGTTTAATATCTTCGAAGTTGACGCGGGTCCGTCACCGGCCTGCCCATCGGCTGACAATGCGCCGGCTATTGTCCCGGCCGCCGCCAGGGAAGTATTGCGCATGAAATCTCTTCGTGAAATGTGGTCGTTTTTCATAGATCTTCTCCTTTTGAATCCGAGCCGGTTTCGGCGCCCCTGCTCAAGCCCAATTTGACATTCGCCAGCAGACCGCCTTTAAGCTCAATATATTGGAACTTGATTTGGGGTATGATGGCACAAGGGCCCCAAAATGTCAACAGTTTTTTGGGCCGCTCTGGGTTTGCGCGGCGCGAACCCGAGACTGCTGAAAACCGGCTTGTAGGCGGCATGCCGGTTTGTTATACTCTCTGCCGGTGCACAATCAAGGAAAGGTGAATATGAGCAAATCCAGAAGTTTCATGTCAATTGCGGTTCCGAGCGGAACGGTATTTCTGTCGAGTTTCTGCATCATGGTGCTGGAGCTGGTGGCGGCTCGTCTAATCGCCAGGCACCTTGGCTCTTCTTTGTACACATGGACGGCGGTTATCGGAGTCGTTCTGGCCGGCATTACCATAGGCAATTACCTGGGCGGGCGCATCGCTGACAGGTTCCAGGCCCGAAAAACACTGGCGGTTCTTTTTGCACTATCTTCAGTCGCATGCGTTGCGGCGGTGATACTGAACAATGTTGTCGGCGAGTGGCTCTGGTTGTGGCGGTTCGGCTGGCGTGTGCTCGTATTCTGTCATGTCTCCGTAGTATTCCTGGCCCCCTCGATGCTGCTGGGAAGCATCAGTCCCATAGTTGCGAAAATGGCCCTCGAACGCGGGCTGCCGACGGGCAGGACCATCGGCGACATATATGCCTGGGGCGCCGCCGGGAGTATCGCGGGCACTTTCGCTACGGGGTACTACCTGATCCCCACGATGGGCACGGTGGCCATCGTCTGGGCGGTGGCAGGGGGGCTTCTCGTGCTGGCCATTCTCTATTGGGCAAGACTCTGGGTGCTTTACGTGTGGGCGGTGATTCTCATTGCATTGGTGACGATGGGACTGGTGCCGGCTGCATGGGCCCAGGATGCCGGCGCCGGCCTTTGTCTCAGAGAGAAACCGGATCCAAGAATCATCTACGAAGATGAGAGCCCGTATTGCTACATCGCTGTCAAACGCGTCTCGGACAATCTCGACAGGCGCGTTTTCATGCAGGACAAGCTCATGCACAGCGATATTGTGATGGGCAACGTGCTCGATTTGAAATACTCGTATGAGCAGATTCATGCGGCGGCGACACATCTGTTGAGCCAGGGCAGAGACAAACTCTCGGCGCTGGTGATCGGAGGAGGGGGATACGTCTTTCCACGTTATCTCGAGCAGGTTTGGCCCGGCAGCCGTATCGATGTCGTCGAAATAGATCCGGGCGTCACCGAGGCTGCGATACAGGCATTCGGACTCGAACGCGATACACCTATTAACACATTCACAATGGATGCTCGCGCCTATGTCAGTCAACTGCTGGACCGCCGGCGCACTGAAAATGATGAGACGCTGTACGATTTTATATATGAAGACGCTTTGAACGATTACTCGATACCTTATCAGCTCACAACCAAGGAATTCAACGACAAGATACGTCTGCTCCTGACGGAGCGGGGCGTTTATATGGTCGAGCTGATCGACATTTACGATAGCGGCTTGCTTGTCGGCGCGTTTGTGAACACCCTGGAGCAGACATTTCCTTACGTTTACGTGGTTACTGAAAATGCACCTCGCTCGGGGCGCAATACTTTTGTCCTCATTGCCGGCGGACAAGAGATCGACATCGAACAGCTTCGTCGCTCCGAGCCGGTAAAGAATCTGGATTTGTGGATACTGAGCGATTCCGATGTTGAAACACTAAAGGCAAAAGCCGGCGGGCTTGTTTTGACGGATGACTACGCGCCCGTTGAGAATCTTCTTGCACCTGTTGTGCTCAAAGACGCCGTGGATCTGCTGACGGGCAAGTACCGCTCGCAGGCTGAGATGCTTATCAGGGAGGGAAAATGGGAAGAGGGCATCTCCATGTACAGAGACATTATCCGTGCGGACCCGACATCGTCGATGGAAGCCTACAACAAGATAGGAATGATTCTGGCAGACCGCGGCAGACTTAAGGAATCCATCGAGGCTTTCCGCAGCGCGCTTGAGTACAGCCGCGCGGCCGGGCTAAAGCAGAGTCTGTCCAATATCTACTACAATATGGGCGTCATATCGCAGAGACTGGGCGACGATACCCAGGCCGCGAGGTATTTGAACGAGGCGATTCGGGGATACCGCCAGGACCTGACCGAGAATCCGGATTCGGCCAGAATAGCCGGCAGGCTCGGAAACGCCCTGGCGGCTGTCGGGAATTTCAGCGAGGCAACCACTTATTTTCGGCAAGCGGTTACTCTGGATCCCTACGACGCGAGAAATCATTCCATCCTCGCACAGGCGCTCGTCGCCCAGGGCCGTGACGGCGAAGCGATCGAGGGGCTGAAGAATGCGGTCGCTTTCATGCTGCGTACAGGAAACGAGCAGTTGGCGGCGGAGCTGCAGAAGTATCTTGAATCCATCCAGTCCGGCAAATCGGTACGGAAGGAATAATCTACTCCGTTCCCCGGACCTTCTGGAAAAGCAAGTTCTCGGGAGGGTTGTCGTTGGGGTCGTAGGCGAGCTTGTAATCGTGATATTTTTCCGTATCTGCGACGTATTCGGGATAGCTGAATCGCTGAACCGGCCAAAGTTGCCCGTCCGGGGAAACCGAGCCTACGAAGAAGTCGCGCGTTCGGCCCCGCAACACGTTCTCGCCGAGTTCGGCGCGAAAGCGGGCTATGGAGATCTCGACAATTAGCTCCCGCTGCTCATGGGAGTATTGCACTGTCCACGGGCCGGGCTCGAATACCCCTTTGCCGCCCAATTCCATTGGCACAACGGTTATGTGTCCCGGTTTCAACCTTGCTCTGCCGAGACTGACCATCGCCGAGGAGATTGTGCCATCCTTCTCGAAAACGAACTCCCAGCCGCCGCTGTCGGCCTTCCATCTGCCGACGAGAAAATCGGGAAACTGCCGGTCGCCGTCAACGATTACCTCGACACCGCCTCTGTCGCTGTGACAGCTATTCAACAGAAGAACTGACAGAATGCAAACCAACGAAGCCAATGATAGTCTCATACGTCGAATCCAATTTGCAGATAGAACTTCCCGATGACACCGGCCACTTACTGCGCGTTACTTTATTGACCGAGCCCATGTCGATTTTAGAAAAGCTTCGGAAAACCACAACAAAAAAAGAGGCAAGCCAAAAGACTTGCCTCTCTGATAACCAAGTTGCCGGTCGTGACATGGGCCGACGTATTATCTGCGGCGTCGCAGCAGCAGACCGCCGATACCGAGCAGGACAAGGGTTGCCGGCTCGGGGACAAAAGTCAGATAAACTGAAGCCACGGGCACGGTATATTCCGGGTCAAGAAACAGCGAGATCTTTGCAGAATCGCCGAGGTTGCCGGTGAAATCCAGCGTGAACTGCGAACCTGCGGTAATAGGAACTCCCGCCCCGCTTGTTGCTGCGGTAAGTTCATACCCGACACCCCAGCCAGGCTCAGCGTATGGAGAAACTGCCCCCAAATCGCCTGCTGCATCGAGCTTTACAGCGTTGCCAAGCACACCGGCACCGCCTTGTTCAACGATAATATAGCCTAACCAACTGGATCCGTCTTCACCTATAACGGTAATGGTGGCTGCTCCATTGACGTCGAAGGAACTACCCACCTGGCCATCGACTTGGATAAACACAGCATTCGACGCCGGAGTCAATCCAAGAATCAAAACCAACACTACTAACAGTCTTTTCATCATCCTCTCCTTTCACATCGCTTGAAAAACCCAGCCTCTCCGGGGCATCTGAGTATTTCTCGCGTCAAATGTGCCAGTCGATTCGCCCGAGTTCCCGATACATCAGGGACAGTCAGGCGCCGGCTTACCGGCAAGCTGCCAGTTTGCAATCAAGATGTCCAGATCATTGGTAGAGACGCGAAACTTGCTCTTGCCCTGGGCCAGATGGTCGAAGTCGGCACAAATCAGGGGGACAGTGTCGGCCGTCTTGCCGTCAATTTCAGGAAACGTCTTGTTCCATGCCGCAATCAGAACGTCCAGGTCTGTGGTTGAGACCCAGAAACTTTGTTTGCCCTGAGACGTGCCGTCGGCATCGCCGTGGCACTGCCTGGGGTTGATTCTGGCGATCCAGCAATCGGGCTTGCCCACCTCTTCCCATTGCTCGGGCTGCGGGCCGGTGTAGTCGCCGGTTGCGCCGCCGTCGATTGCGATATTGGTTGCACCGGTCAAATCTACAATCGCTTCCGAGGCATTTTCCAGAACTACATTGCCGCGGGTTGCATTAGTGGTGACAGTCACGTTACACGGGCCGCTGCACGTGATTACGCAAAGCCTGCCTTCCAGGGGTGGAGCTTTGGTGTCATAGAGCGAACCCATCTCGATGGTGATGCCCTCTGTGCCCAGACCGCCCAGAGCGCCCGGGTCGCCGGCTTCCGCCACTGGAGTGTAAGCCGCCGCCGCCCAGTCGGTTACCTCGCCGGTCAGTGGATCGACGGTGATGTACCGGCTGAAGTTGGCCATGAATATGCCGTAACCGTTCTTGTCATCCCCGCGTATGAAATCACTGATGGCATCGATCGTGCCGACATCGACGGTGATATCGAGCGCAAATGCTCTTACCCGCTCGGTTCCCGCGTACTCGATGGCGGCTTTTCCGTCGCCTAAGGGTTTGACTGTGATGGCGACGTTTGCCCAGGCCGGAGCGGCCAGAATGACCACTGCCAGGGCGAGAATGATTTTCTTCATAATACAACTCCTTCCATTTCCTTTTCTTCTTCTCCGCAAAGCAGTGCGTTCCGCGGAGTCTTGGTCTAACTCTCTGCTGTATCGTAACAGAAGTTCCGGTGCATTTCAAGTGAAAAATGGGAAAAACGGCAAAAAGTGGCGATTGGAGGTCGCCTCCGGAGATCGCCTCATTTTCACCCCGGTCGCAAAAATATGCACAAAAGGCCCCCTTACGGCCGACTTTCTCTAAGGAAAGGATATGATGGATCTTCGGGCCGGCTCAACGATTCGCAGTGGGAGGTAGTTCTTACTGGGCCATGAGGGCTTTTTTGTGATTTTTCAGTTCTTGTATGCAATTTCTGCCGGCGTGTGTTAGTTTTTAGCTTATGTACAAGTTTCTCAAAGGACGACTTTTAGCTGTCAGGCTGTGCCTCATGGTGGCCGCATTGATCTTGCTGGGCGTCGGGATAGCAACCATCTATGCCGTCGGACACCCTGCAGAGCAGGGCCAGGCTGGCCAAACAGAGAACCTGGGTGGTTACTGGAAGAAGCAAATCCAATTTGCCGCGCTGGGACTGGCCGCCTTCATAGCAGTCAACGCCATCAATTACCGGCGTCTCGGGACGATGAGCTATTGGATTTTTGCCGGCGTGCTTGTGTTGTTGGCTTACCTGCTGGTGAGTAAGTTTGTCGTCGAGCTGCCGTTTGCGCCGAATACGAAAGGCACTTACCGTTGGATAAGAATCGAAGTTGCGGGCCACGCACTTCCGCAGATTCAGCCATCGGAATTCTGCAAACTGGCGTATATCCTGGTGCTGGCCTGGTACTTGAGATATCGCAGCAATTATCGGAACTTAAAGGCCCTGATCGGGCCTTTCGCGCTAGCTCTGCTGCCGATGGTTCTTATCCTGCCGGAGCCGGACCTGGGTACTGTGCTGCTGATGATGCCGATTTTGTTCACGATGTTGTTTGTGGCCGGGGCAAAGGCCAAACATCTGCTGATGATCATATGCATGGCGGTACTGGTCAGCCCGCTGCTATGGTACAAAATGGAAGCTTATCAGCGAACGCGAATAAGCAGTGTGTTGCTGCAGAACGCCTGGATTCGCGAGCAGTCCGAGAAGCACCCGAGCCTGGGCAGGATTCTCGTGGGCACCGAATTCAGCACCAAGCAATGGCGGAACGACTGGGGTTACCACCTGATCCGTGCAAAGTATGCGGTTGCCTCAGGCGGGGCGAATATGGGCACGGGATATGGCTACAGGCGGGGGCCCTTCATCAAATATGACTTTCTGCCGGAAAGACATAACGACTTCATATTCGCCGTAATCGCCCATCAATGGGGTTTTTGGGGGTCCCTGGGTCTTCTGGGGCTCTACGTTATCATCGCCGGCTGCGGATTGGAAATCGCGGCTAACAACACCGATCCGTTCGGCAAATTGCTCGCGGTCGGCATCGTCGCTATGTTTGCAGTTGAGGTTCTGATAAACGTGGGCATGACGGTCGGTCTGATGCCAATCACGGGCCTGACGCTGCCGCTGGTAAGCTACGGCGGTTCGAGCCTGCTGGTCAGCATGGCTTGTTTAGGGCTGCTTAATAACGTGGGCAGATGCAGGCCTTTCAGCGTGGCGCCAAAAGCGTGACGCATAATCAGTCTGTTCCAATCTTTGAATCGTGGAGTCAATAAGTG
The DNA here is from genome assembly GCA_043820045.1 of Planctomycetota bacterium. GTDB lineage: Bacteria > Planctomycetota > Phycisphaerae > Sedimentisphaerales > Anaerobacaceae > JBDREF01. The sequence goes on from JBDREF010000173.1 coordinate 8,739, forward strand.
AGATATGGTAAAGGGTTTTAGACAAATTGCCACCCTGACGACCATCAGCAGAGTGCTGGGTATGCTGCGTGACATGACGTTTGCCTATTTTTTCGGCGCCGGCTGGCTGATGACGGCATGGACAATGGGCTTTAAGGTGCCGAACCTTGCTCGAAGGCTCTTTGGCGAAGGTGCAGCCTCGGCATCTTTCATCCCAGTATATAGTGAAGAACTGCACAGCAGGCCGGAGCAGGCGAAACAGTTGGCCAACACGGTAGTGACGGTCGTGTTCGTAATACTCGCGCTGATAGTTATCATCGGCGAAGGAGTCATCTGGAGCTACTATGGTTTCTTCGAAACCAGAACGGGTCCCCGCCTCGGATTACTTCTGTGTTCGATCATGCTGCCCTATATGATACTGGTTTGCGTAGTGGCAATCATGGCCGGCATCTTGAATGTACATCGCCATTTTGCCACGCCCGCCGCAGCGCCTATCGTACTGAACACAATTCTCATCGCGGGCCTGCTGCTGACGGGCCGGGTATTGAAGATCGAACCGCAGCGCCAGGTCTTTTACGTTGCGGTCGCGGTTCTGATAGCAGGACTTGCACAAATGGCAATCCAGATTCCTTCTTTGCGCGCCAGCGGAGTCTCCATCAGACCGGCGTGGAATATTCACTCCGGGCCGTTCAGAAGGATTATCCTCCTGATGGGACCGATGATACTGGGTCTGACTGCAACACAGTTGAACACTCTCGCGGATGACATTATCGCGTTGTCTTTCATGAATGAACAGGGCTATCCGCTCGGTTACGGCGCTCCGTCTTATTTGTACTATGCCCAGCGGCTTTATCAATTTCCGCTGGGAGTGCTGGGGATATCTCTGGCGACGGCGATCTTTCCCGTGATGAGTTCGGATGCGGCGAGAAAAGACTTCGATGCGTTCACAAAAACGGTTTCAAGAGGAATCAAGGCCGCCGTGTTCGTTGCAATCCCAGCAACGGCAGGGATATTCCTGGTAGCCCGGCCGCTCGTCTCGGCTGTTTTCGAACACGGCAAATTCGAAAGTACCGACACACCGGTCGTGGCCTGGACGCTGTCGTTCTACGCGGTGGGTCTGTCCGGTTATTTTCTGCAGCAGATCACCACACGAGCCTTTTATTCGTTGCAGGATTCGAGGACGCCGGCTAAAAGTGCACTGCTTGCGGTGCTTGCCAACGTCATACTGAATCTGACTCTCATCTGGTTCCTGGGGACGGGCGGCCTGGCCGCCGCTACGGCGTTGTGCTCATACTTGCAGGTTGCAATTCTCATCACCGTTCTCCGCAGGAAATTGGGTCCTTCGATATTGGACGGATTGTCGGCTACTCTGGTAAGAACGGTTGCGGCGACTGCCTTAATGTCCCTGGTGGGAATAGCAATGATTTTTCTAATGAAGAATTTGCCGGCTGGCCGGCTCTTCGAGGCACTGAGGCTCGCTGTGCTCGTTCCGTCGGCGGCGATTGTGTACGTGCTCGCGGCAAAGCTCCTGCGTATCGAGATGCTATCTTTGCTTACCAGAAGGCACATCGCAGAAGGCGACTGACAGCTCCGGACTGGGGCAGTGCCGTCCGGTTTGGCAGCGGCAACCGTCGGCCATTGGCCGGCGAAAAGGCTGGTTTTTTGCCAATGGCGCTTGACATGTGACGATCTATACGATATAAATTGGAGTACATAAACTTATGTTTATTGTTAAGTCTGAGGCAGAAGGGGCGAGTGCTTGAAACATGTTGATTTAAAGTGCGGTTCTTTGCACTTTCAAGGGAAAAGTAAATGTGCAAGAGAACTTCTTTCTTAGTGCTTTCGGTACTTCTTTTCAATCCTTTGTCGCTCCGGGCCCAGGGATTATCGGTCGCAGGTCGGGATAGATCAGCGGTAAACATCCAGCCGGCCGGGGCAACCTCTTCGGCAGGTTCGCCGCTTGAGCAGGGACGGCTATTCTCGCCTTCCATCAGCCGAAAATTCTATGATATAGCCTATGACCTGGCCGGCCCCATGGATGTCAAAGGGCCCCGGATCGAGCAGGCGATGGTGTTTCTGACCGCTGCGATGGAACTCGACAGTGATTCCAGGGAAGTTCGCCCCTTGCTGATTGACTGTGCCTGCCGAGAGCCTGATCAAGATTACTCCAATCTCGTATATGGCCTGCTTACTGACTACGTGGACGAATTCGCCGACCTCGATCTGGCGAGAAGGGCGGTCGAGTACCTGCTCGCCCGCATGGAATCGGCCGAGCAGCGTCAGGCACTTCTTGAACGCTTGCTTGGCGCCTTGGGCGGTAAGAACCCTGTTTTGGCTTCGGGCCTTGGTACGATGCTCGGCCTCATGGCAGTCCAGAAGGCTGACTTGGAGGCGGCTCAGTTTTACCTTACTCAGGCCTACAATAACAACAAGTATAACGCCCTGGCCTTTGCCAAGCTGGCCGAGCTTATGCCACAGCAGATTGCGCCGGCGGTTTATATCGAGCGACTGAGATTAGCCTTGCGTGAGAATCCTTCGAACATCGACGCTGCCATTGTGTTTGCGCAGTACGCCGAGCAGTTACAGCTCTACGAGACGGCCGCAGCAGCCTACAAATACTCTGCCGATCTGTTCGACTATCTCTACCCATCCCAGGCTCTTCCGGCCCGAATTTATCTGCCTTGGGCGATCAGCAGCTACAATACGCGGCAGAGCCAGGCCGTGTGCCTTCAAATTGCCGACCGCGTTCGGCGGGAAGGCGGATTCGACCTGCGCCTCGAGGCGATCGCGGCCAAAGCTGCCATCAAGACACACGATGGCGAACTGGCAACGCGACTATTCCAGACCGCCGAGGCAAGGGCTGAACAAATGCTCACCCAGCGAACTACTATCGCTACTGAGAATCTGGGTGGCAGCTATTCGCGGCAGGCTTATGTAGAACAGTTTGCCTGGTTCTACTGCTTCGCGCTGCCGGTTCCCGCCAAAGCAGTGGAATGGGCCAACACGGCCTTTGCGGCTGAACCGAATTCTCCCGTGGCGTCTGCTCTGCTGGCTTATGCGCTGGCGATGGACCGGCAGATAGAGTGGGCCAAACCACTGCTCAGGAATCAGCAGCGCAATCAAATTGCGGACCTGGCGCTGGCCCTTGTTCAATTGGCGGACAAGCAACAGGACCTGGCGACTGAGACGTTAAAATCTGTGGTTGCCAAAGATCCCGGCTCTTTCGCGGCCGAGACTGCCAAACAGATTCTTGCGCAGCAGGGCGCCGAATACGTCGCGCCGGTTGACTCTGCCGCGGTCCTGGCTTCGCTGCAAAAGACCTTTGGCCAGTCACTCGTTCCGGTATTCACTCCTTTCGAGCGGATGATCTCAGTTCAGCTTGATATGCGGGGCGATACGTTTCCGTACGGAACCGAATTCAACGGTATGGTTGCAATCACAAACAACTCTTCCGAGCCTATCGTGCTGAGCGAGGATGCCCTGTTCAAGGGCAATGTCAGGGTCGATGCCGAGATTCGCGGCGATCTGACCGCAAGCGTACCGAACCTGGCGATCAAGAAGATCAGGACGGCTTTTGTGATAAAACCCGGCCGCAGTATCCTCACACCCATACGGCTTTTTACGGGCAAACTTCGACAGATGCTGCTCACATATCCACAAGCGTCTTTGAACATAGAGTTTACGCTTTATCTGGACCCTGTGAGCACAGAGGGAGGCAATGTTACCAACAGGCTTACCTACGTGAAGCCTGCCGGCGTGCAGATAAGACGGCCTGGCATCGAGCTTACCGGCAACCGTTTGAGAGACCAGTTCTATTCGATTTCCAAGGACAACCTTGGCCGAAAGATCGAGACCGCGCAGCTTTTTGCCGGGCTCCTGGCCGAACAGCAGGCAATGTCCAACCGAGAGCCGCTTTACAGGTTCATGTATGCGGATTGGATGAGGCCGCTGCTGAGAGATGCGTTTTTGCATCAAGCCGGACTGCTGCGCAATCGCGCCGATGATGAATGGGTCGTTAAGGTGCATGCGATGGCGGAGATGCTTGAGTTGCCGCTCGATTTCGAACTAATCAGTGCTGTCGCAGAGAATTTGAACAATACCAAATGGCCTGTTCGCCTGATGGCTATGTGCTTGCTGGCCAAGAGTCAGGGCAGCAGGTTCGGCAAGGTTCTGGACTCGACTGCAAGAAACGATCCGAACAGGCATGTTCGCGATATGGCAGCGGTTCTGGGCAGGTCCGTATCGTTAGCGACAGGAGTCGTGGCGAACGGGCCGGGCCGGCCGTGAGGATTTGCTCCGGGTCTGTCATCGGGGGATTGATGCAAAATCTGACTGTAAGTCGGAAAATTTCTGAAGAATTGGGTTGTAATATCGTTGCAATTTTGTAACATGCCGTCTTTTATTATTAACTTAGGCTTTTGCATAGGAAGTAAAAGGTTTTTTGAAAGGGTCATGGAAATGCCGGCACAAGTAGATGAAGGCAAGTGCACCGGTTGCGAAACCTGTGTTTCCGAATGTCCAAGCGAAGCCATAATCATGGCTGAAGACAAGGCCGGGGTCGATGCGGAAACCTGCATCGATTGCGGTGTTTGTGTCGACGCTTGTCCTGAAGAAGCAATCAGTATGGAGTAGGTTAGGTTGGCCCCATCGTCTAGGCAGGCCTAGGACACCGGGTTTTCAACCCGGCAACAGGGGTTCGAATCCCCTTGGGGCTATTCTCTGTTTGAGTTGTAAATCCCGTCTCACGCAGCGAATCCGAGCGAATCAGACCCGCATACCGGATACGCTTACCTCGAAAACCATGGTATCGTCTGCGAGCCCCTGCACAGTCGTCGTAACGCGTGTGGAACGCTCCCTTTTCTTGTATTTCGTGACCTGGCCGAGGAGGTACAGTCTCCTGCCCGGTTCGATCACAGAGCGAAACTTTGCCCACTCTATGCCCGCGAAGCCGATAAAACCCTCCTCTTGGTAAATTTGCTTCATGAAGAAGCTGGCAAGCTGGGCCGCCGCCTCGACCATTATCACGCCCGGCATCAGCGGTCGGCCGGGGATGTGGCCGCGTACCCAGAATTCGTTCTCCGTGACGTCCTTATAGCCCAGAATCTGCGATTTTTCCTTGTCGCACCAGAGGATACCGTCGAGCTGCTGCATCTCATATCGTTGCGGATTTACTTTGCAAATCGCTTCCTTGTCGAAGATCGGTTCCGCATTGAGGTCTATCTGCGATAAATCAAACAGCAGAGGAGGCGGCATTTTCAATCCTTTAAAAAACGATACACTATCGCACCGCGTACTGCATCACAGATCTTCGTTTGCAGTACTGCAATGCGCTGCAAAACGCGTCAAAATGAGATACGCCAAGCGTCTAAAACACGGCTAAACAGGTGTTCAGGAGTACTTGCAGTAGTTTAATCGGCTGATCTGATTTCAAGGATACGATTACGGACAAGTTGGGCAGCCTGCTTGATCTGCTGCATTTGCTTGCGAACACGCGTCCCTGCGGCCTTGTTTCCACCTTGGGCTTTGTTGATGTCGCCTTCAGTCTCGTTGACCAGTCTTTTAAGATCTTCGTACTCTTGCATCTAAATAACCTCCATATTGCGGGTCTGAATATAGTAAGAGCAATCTAAAAATCAGTATGAAATTAACGGTGCCCAATTGTTTTGTCAAAGAAAAACGGCCTTTTTGCAAAAAAAACGACATTTTTTTGGTCGGTCAGTCAAGCAGCTTCTTGGTCAGTTCGGCGACTCTTATGCCCCGGCGCTGGCACTGTCGTTCGACCCGTTCATCCGGTTTGCCGATGGACACGGGCCCGTAGTGGTCGCCCCTGGGGTCGCCCTGAACCACGCATCCGGCGATAAGCAAGGCTTCCAGTATGCCCATGATCGTGGTTTCATTGCCGCCGGCGATATTTGCTGAGCTGCTGAACGCCGCCGCCACCTTTCCGTCGAGTTTGCCGTGAAAGCTGACCGTATCGTCTATAAGCTGTTTGATGAGCCCTGCCATTTGGCCGTAATAGGTGGGCGAACCGATCACTATCGCGTCGTAAGCCAACAGGTCATCGGCTTCGACATCGCTGACGGATTTACACTCTGTCGGCAGTTCGGCCTCGTTCATCGCTTTGGCTATTATCTCAGCCATTTTCTTTGTGTTGCCGCTTTTCGAATAATATATGACTATACCTTTGGCCATTGCTGCTCCCTTTCCATATTCGTGCTTACGGCTGGGTCTCGGAAATTCCGGATGCCGGCCGATCCTCTCAGCGGCGCAGATACGATAGCTTCTCCGGCAGAGGAACGTTATTGCCGAAGTTGTCCTCGCCATAGCCGCACTCCGCCAGAAGCCTGATATCCTCCAGTACGCGATTGTCGCCGACGAACTTTGCGTTCAATTTGACGTCCACGTCGATCTTGCCTATCGCCAGCAGTCTGGCCATCTCGTCGATGACTTTCTCCAGCAGCGAACCTTCCTTTCGGGCCGGGTCTTCGGGCAACTGGAGCGGCTGTTCGTAAAGTATCAGCTTGCTGCCCTCGGCCAGCTTGAGCACCACGCTGCGAATGAGGGCGTTTAAATCATCGCGGCTCTCATCCTCCCCGGCAAGCTTCAGACGGACGATTTCCGCCGCGAGCCATCGCCTTTTCTGTGCGTTAATCTTCTCGTTGGCGCGAAACAGCTCGAGCGGCGAGCTGGCGTCATAGACCTCCTCGTTCATATTCATCTGAACCTTGCTTCCGTAATGCAGGACAAGCTTGGCGATAAGAGTGGACGGGCGAACGTGGAAACCGCGATAAGGCGGCACCGGGGCCTCAATCTCGCCGACTTCCGCATAGCGTTTGAGCATGTCGTGGCACAGGTTCTCCGCACAGCCGATGTAGAGATTGATGTGTGTGACCGAGTACATCATGAGGACATCAAGCAGCGTGTCGCCTCTTACCAGAGGTTTCTGCCGGCAATCCGAATCGCACAACGGCCTGTTCACATGCCGGGCGTAATGATGAACGAACGATGTGGCCGTCCTGAGCAGATGAAATACGACGCTTATGTGTCCTCTCAGAACAGGCAGGTCGGTATCAATGTCTTCGGCGTGCGTGCCTGAGACGTACGTGTCGTACAGGGACTGGAGGTTATGGAATCTAAGCTCGAGACTTCGGAGCTTCTCCTCGCTGACAGAGTCCAGAACATAAGATGCGTATTCTTCCGGCTTGGCCCGGCTGGCAGCGCGAACACCTTCGCTTTCCACTGTCAGGTTCAGAAATGCGGTGGTCAATAGAGTGACCGTTTTCGCTACGGTCTCGATCCTGCGCACTTCGCAGTCGCGCGGCAGGCGCGCTGAAGGCAGTTCCTCCGCGAAAGATTCCGCGTGAAATTCTTCCGACGCCGCCATGAGCCCGAGTTGGTCGGCTTTGAGGAGCATCTGCTTTGCCGCTTCCACGAGTACGCCGACCGTAAACTCAAGCGTCTCGTTCGTGGCCTTGATAAAATCCCGCTCGATCGACAGGAGCCGATAGGCAGGCAGTGAGTGCAGGATATGGAGCAGCTCGTAGGTTACGTCGGAGAACAGCTTGATTCCCGCCGTCAGCGACCGCAGGGCACACCATCGGCAGTTGCTGCCTGCACCACATGCGTCCAGGAACTCCTCGAGCTGCGTGGACTGTGACAGCAACGCGCCCATCAGCGGGCGCGCCATGATCTCGTTGCTTGATTTACACTGTGTCAAGAGCTTCACAAGGCCGAGAAGCGTTCCGGCACGTTTTGCGATTAGCCTCTGAAAGTAGTCGTCAGGCACTGGTACGAAAGCCATGTTTTTCAACGCGTATCCTTTTTCTTCGGAATTATTTCAGGCCTGCCGAAACTGCTCGGCACCGTGAACTCGAAAACCTTCTTGTCGATGCCTTTATTGACCTTTGGTTTGAGGAACTTTATCTCGTCGATGTCCCCAAATGGAGGTTCCGGTTCGGTCTTGACAGCGATCATCTTCACCGGCAGGCCCAGTTCCTTGTCGATCCAAAAATCTATTGAAATATAGTCGTCCTTATAAACCGAATTCGGCTTAACTTTCAAGTGTACTTGAATAAAATCCTCCGGCCCGGGCTGTTTCTGCTCGACCAGCGTAACCTCGAACTGCTTCTTCAACTCCTCGATTTTGGTGAAACCGAGCATCGGAAAATTCCTGCTGACCAGGTCGAAGACGTCCGCAGGTTTGTTCGGGTCGGTTGCCTCGGCCAGTTGGTGGTACGTTACTTGTTCGACTTGGTAGTCGATCTGCACGAGCCAGATACCCTTGAACTGATGGTCACCCCGGCTGAGCACGGCGCCGTCGGCTACGATGTATTGCTCGATGAACTTCTGTTCTTTTTCATCCTCCTGCTTGAGAGTGTTGAAGTTTATCCTGAGTGCGGACTGCCCGCCGGACCTTGAATAATACAAAACTCCTTTTCGCAGCGCTTTTGATTCGAGCAACGGCTGGATGTATGTATATTCAACCTGGCCTTCGTAGGACTTGAGTTCCGAGGTCTTTTTGTTCAATCGCGCCAGGACCACATCGACCGGATCCGTTTGCGTTTCTTCCTGCAGCTGCGTTTCCGAGTTGCCCGCGCACGTCGAGGCCAGACAAATACCCGCCGCCCACAACAGGGCCAGGACAGCTTTGGCTGTCGGTTTTATGCTCATCGTGCCACATCCTTTCTTCAACTATATCTATGCGTTATATGCCGTTCTTGTTTGCAATAATATCGAGCACCTCGCCAATCTTCTCAATACGAAAGTCCGCATGCTCGGCGAATTCATCGGCATGGTGGTGGTTGGCCAGAAGGACCGCAGCCGCACCTGCGGCTTTTGCGCAGAGTAAATCGAACAAATAGTCGCCCACCAGCAGGGTCTCGGCGGGCTCGACGCCGAACTGCCGGCACAGCTCCAGCACGCCGAACGCATCGGGTTTGACCGGCCCGTCTTCTCTGCCGACCACCGCATCGAATTCGAGGTTGTGCCTATGTGCGATGGCAAAGGCGTTGTCTCTTTTGTTGCGCGTCAGGACCCCGATACGGATTCCAGCAGCACGCAGCGATGAAAGCGTTTGTTCGGCACCGACGTTAAGGCTCGATTCATCCACCGCCTTTTGTTCGTGACGATGGAGTATTCTATCAGCGTCGGCGCGCTGCCGGGTTGTCATTTTCTCCATAGATTCGAGAACTGGTCCGGAGTTTCTCGGCAGTCCGATTTCTTCCCGAATGGCGTCGAAGTCGAAATAGGGCTGCGTGATTGTCCCGTCGAGGTCAAATATTACAGCTTTGATGGACATAATGGTTGCTTGCTCTTATTCCCTGTTCAGATTCTTGCGAAGCAGCTCGATGAGATATCGCCCGGCCTGGCTGAGGATTTTTCCCTTGCGGACAATTATGCCCGTCGGCCTGATAAACTTCTCATTTACTATACTGATGGCTTTTATTGTCCCTGCGGCGACTTCCTGGAGTATTGCGGTCTGAGGCAGTATACTTATTCCCGAGTCGATTTCGACCGCTCGTTTGACGGTTTCGATGTTATCGAACTCCATTGCAGACCGAACAGCCACATTGTAACGCTCCAGGATGCCGTCTATCCATGCCCGTGTCGGAACGTTTTTCTCAAATGTGATAAATCTTTCAAACTGCAACCGGTGAATATCAACCTGGGATTCGTGAGATAACGGATGCTTGGGACTGCAGACCAGCACCAGCGGTTCATCCTCGAACTCATACACATCGAGTCTCTTGTCTCTTTTTGGAACTGCCACAAGACCTATATCGACATCGCCCGCCAGTACTGATTCATAGATTCTGCCGGCGCTTAAATATTCGACGTGAACGTTCACATTCGGGTAGCGGACCATGAATTTCTTGATATAGTCGGGCAGCGTATGCATGCCGATACTGAAGATCGCGGCTACGTTTATCCTGCTCGATGTGGATTTTTGCAGGACCGCCAGTTCGTTCTTTAGTTGTTCGTATCTTTCCAGTATGTCCTTGGCGGCTTGATATAGCAACTGGCCAGCCTTTGTAAGTCCAATGGGTCTCTTCTTGCGGTCGATCAGCTGGCACTTATGGCTGAGTTCCAGTTGCGCAAGCTGCTGTGAAACTGCAGATTGGCTCAAAAGATGCTTCTCGGCTGTTCTCGAGAAGCTCCGCAAATCGGCCAAATCGCAGAATATTTTCAGCATCTCCATGTGCATTATAAGTCATCCTAATAACGTCTATAATTATTTATATATTGCATTGGGCAAATCAAGCATACTATACTATGCGTTCCTGGCACCTTACGATTTACAGCCCGAATACGTTATTGTGTTATTAGTCTAACTTATTGGACTTGTTCCAGAAAGCAGAAATTTCCATTTTTACAGGAGAGCAATCAGATGGCAGCAAAGACCGTCATTCAGAGCGTTTACGAGGAAGTTCTGAAGCGTAACGCTGGTGAGCCCGAATTCCAGCAGGCAGTAAAAGAGGTTCTCGACTCTTTGGCGCCGGTACTGGACAAACACCCGGAGTATGTGGAAGCCAAAATCCTTCACAGGATTGTCGAGCCGGAGAGGCAGATCATGTTCCGGGTCCCCTGGCAGGACGATAAGGGCAACTTTCAAGTCAACCGTGGATTCCGGTTCGAGTTTAACAGTGCTCTCGGCCCGTACAAGGGCGGCTTGCGGTTTCATCCGACCGTCAACGCCAGCATCCTGAAGTTCCTCGGGTTCGAGCAGGTATTCAAGAATTCTCTGACCACGTTGCCGATGGGCGGCGGCAAAGGCGGGTCAGACTTCGACCCGAAGGGCAAGAGCGACAACGAAGTCATGCGCTTCTGCCAGAGCTTCATGACCGAGCTGTGCCGCCATATCGGTCCTGATACCGATGTGCCCGCAGGCGATATCGGCGTCGGCGGTCGTGAAATCGGCTTTATGTACGGCCAGTACAAGCGTCTTCGCAACGAGTTTACCGGGGTTCTCACCGGCAAGGCGCTGAACTGGGGCGGTTCTCTGATTCGTCCGGAAGCGACCGGATACGGCTGCGTATATTTCGCCGAAGAAATGCTCAAGACCCGCGGCGAGAGCTTTAAGGGCAAGGTTTGCTCAGTTTCCGGTTCCGGAAACGTCGCGCAGTACACAGTTGAGAAACTCAATCAGCTCGGAGCTAAAGTCGTTAGCCTTTCCGATTCCGCCGGCACTGTTCATGATCCGAATGGGATCGATGACGAAAAGCTGGCCTTCGTACTCGAACTGAAGAACGTTCGGCGCGGGCGCATCAAAGAATACGCCGATAAGTACGGCGCCAAGTATCTTGAAGGCAAACGGCCATGGGGGATCAAATGTGACTGTGCGTTCCCCAGTGCGACCCAGAACGAAGTGGATGCCGCGGATGCCAAGACGCTGCTCGGTAATGGCTGCTATGTCATCGGTGAGGGAGCCAACATGCCGAGTACGCCTGAGGCTGTCGAGCAGTTTCTCGCCAAGAAAATTCTCTACGGTCCTGCCAAGGCCGCAAACGCAGGCGGCGTAGCCACCTCCGGACTGGAAATGTCGCAGAACTCCATGCGTATGTCATGGACGCGTGAAGAAGTCGATGAACGGCTGCATAACATCATGATTGCTATCCATCAGCAGTGTTTCGACGCCGCAGAAGAATATGGGCAGCCCGGCAACCTGGTGATGGGCGCCAATATTGCGGGGTTTGTGAAGGTCGCGGACTCCATGCTCGACCAGGGGCTGGTGTAATTGCTGTCCGAATCGAGAGATAGGTCGGCCGACTGATTATTGGCTGACCGCGTGCAAGTTGTTTAAGTAGGGCGGTTTTTTGCTTGCACGCGACCCATTTGTAATAGCAAGGGCGAAACCTGATTTTCCGACAGGTTTCGCCTTTGCACAATTGGGGATTATAATAGCGAGTAAAAGCCCCGGCGGCGTGAAAGTCTTGTACGCCGGAAAACAAACGAGGTTAATCTATGGTTGGGTGGGCAAGTACCGGAATTGACGGTCTCGATGCGGTCTTCACAGGCCTGCAAAAAGGCGACAACGTAGTCTGGCAGGTGGACAGCATCGACGATTTTGCCGCTTTTGTCGCTCCTTACGTCGAGCGGGCCAGAGGCCAGCAGCGCCAGGTTGTTTACATGCGATTTGCCGACCACAGGCCCCTGGTGGGGCCAGGGCCGGGCATAAGAGTTTACAACCTCGACGCCGCCAGCGGATTCGAGGCGTTTACCTCGCAGGTCCACGCGATAATCGGCGTTGAGGGCAAAGAGGCATATTACGTATTTGACTGCCTCTCGTTTCTGCTCGACGTATGGGCTACGGACCTGATGATCGGCAATTTCTTCATGGTTACCTGCCCATACCTCTTCGAGCTTGATACTATCGCCTACTTCGCTCTCCTTCGCAACCGGCATTCATTTGCGACGATAGCCCGCATCCGGGAGACCACGCAGCTTCTGCTCGATCTTTACAACGTTGACGGCAGGTATTGCCTGCACCCGTTGAAAGTGTGGAAGCGGTACTCTCCGACGATGTTCCTGCCGCACCTCCAGCAGGGCGCCGAATATGTACCCATTACGAGCAGTGTTGACGCCACGAAGCTGCTTGCATACATCTCCGAACGAGGGCTCAAACCCGCAGAGAGAGCACTTGACTACTGGGACAGGCTGTTCCTGCAGGCGACGGAATTGTCCGAGAATCCGGACGCTTCCGATACGGCCAGACAGCACACGCTCGACCGGCTCTGCCGGGTCATGATCGGCCGGGACGAAAGGATCCTGGCACTGGCGAAAAAGCATTTTACACTCGAGGATTTATGTGCCGTGAAAAGCCGGCTGATAGGAACAGGTTTTGTCGGGGGCAAAGCTGTTGGGATGCTGCTCGCCAACAAAATTGTCTCGAAGGACGAGTTTGACTTGAAGGGGCACCTCGAACCTCACGATTCATTCTACGTGGGCTCGGATGTTTTTTACACGTATCTGGTGGAGAACGGCTGCTGGAAGCTGCGGATGGAGCAGAAGACCAGGGATGGGTATTTTGGCGTGGCGACAGAACTGCGGGACAGGCTTCTCAAAGGCAGGTTCCCGGATCAGGTACGAGATCCGTTTCAGGAAATGATTGAGTATTTCGGGCAGTCCCCGATTATCGTCCGTTCGAGCAGTCTTCTGGAGGACGCCTTCGGCAATGCTTTTGCCGGCAAGTACGAAAGCATCTTCTGCGTCAACCAGGGCAGCCCGGAAGAACGGTATGCGAACTTCGTGGAAGCGGTGCGAAAGGTCTATGCCAGCACAATGAGCGAGAACGCACTGACTTACAGGCTGCAGAGGGGGCTGGACCAGCGAGATGAGCAGATGGCCCTGTTGGTCCAGCGGGTCTCGGGTTCGTATCGAAACAGCTACTTCTTCCCGGACCTGGCCGGTGTGGGCATGTCGCACAATGCGTTTGTCTGGAAATCCGACCTCGACCCGAAGGCGGGGATGCTCAGGCTGGTATTTGGCCTTGGCACAAGAGCGGTCAATCGTGTTGAGGACGATTACCCGCAAATCATTGCTCTGGACCAGCCTCTTGTCAGGCCGACCTCCGGCGTGGACGATGTCCGTAAGTACTCGCAGCATCGGGTGGATCTGCTGGACACCAAGGAAAACGCTTTGACCACGGTTCCGTTCCAGCAGCTCCTGGCCGAGAAGCTCGACATCAAGCTGGATCTGGTCGCCGTCCGTGATTACCAGTTGACAAGACAGGCAAGGCACCAGGGGGCGGGCCCAAAGGAGTATTGGCTGCTCACATTTGAAAAGCTCCTGACGGAAACTTCTTTCGTGCAGATTATGCAGAGGATATTGACGATTCTTGAAAGTCACTATGAATATCCCGTGGACATCGAGTTTACCGTGAACTTCACCCACGACGCCAGGTGCATCATTAATCTGCTGCAGTGTCGGCCTTTGCAGACGAGCGGCCGGCAGGGCCACGTGGAGATGCCCGAACAGCCGGACCCGCAGAAGGTTCTTTTCAAGTGCGAAGGCTACTTCATGGGCGGCAGCATTTGTAGAGATATAAGAAAGATTATTTACGTCGAGCCGCAGGCGTACATGGATTTGCCGCTGTCGGGAAAATATGATATTGCCAGACTGGTCGGCAAGCTCAACAGGCAAATAACCGACAGGGACGCCGAGGCGGCGATTCTTCTGGGGCCGGGCAGATGGGGAACAACGACGCCGAGTTTGGGAATTCCGGTCGGCTTCCACGAGATCAACAACATGGCCGTACTTGCCGAGATTGCCTATGAGGGCGGCAATTTGATGCCCGAACTTTCCTTTGGGACCCATTTCTTCCAGGACCTGGTCGAGGGCGACATTTTTTACGTAGCCCTCTTCCCGCGCCGGCCGGGCACCGTCTTCAACGAGGCCATGTTCGATGAGATGGATAATGGACTGCCGGCCGTTTTGCCCGAGAGCGAAAAGTACGCTAACGTTGTCAAGCTCTTCCGGTTTGACGCCGAGACGTTGCAGATTATCAGCGACGTGACAGATCAAAAAGTCATCTGCCTTTTCACTTGATTCGCATAAAATCTTGCCTGGCTGCGAAGACGCGGTTAAAATTCACCCGATGGGTAGCCAGATTGATATCAACAGGGTTGTTCGCCAGCACCTTGAAATGGAGCAATTCTTCGCCGGTTTTGCTCCGAAAGGCAGGTCCCGAACGCACGAACCGCCGGAACGGGAGGACGATATGGCTGTCGCCGAGAAAGCCGCTGAGCTTGAAAAAATCGCCGCAGAAGTCAGACAATGCCGCTTGTGCGAGTTGGGTTCGTTGCGCACGAACGCCGTGCCGGGCGAAGGCAATCCGGACGCCCGCATAATGTTTGTCGGAGAGGCGCCTGGCGCCGACGAAGACGCACAGGGCCGGCCTTTCGTCGGCAGGGCGGGCCAACTGCTGGACAAAATAATTAACGCATGCGGGCTCAAGAGAAGCGACGTCTTCATAGGCAATGTGTTGAAGTGCCGTCCACCGGACAATCGAGACCCGCGGGCTGAGGAGATAATATGCTGTCTGCCGTACCTCCAGAGACAGATTGAGATAATAAAGCCCGAGATCCTTGTTGCTCTCGGCGCTCATGCGGCCAGGACACTGTTGAATACGACCAAGCCGATAGGCCAGCTTCGAGGCCAGTTCCACGAGTACTACGCCGGGCTTGGCAGTCCGCCTATAAAGCTGATGGCGACGTATCACACCGCTTACCTGCTGCGAAATTACTCTCCGGAGAACCGCAGAAGGGTCTGGGAGGACATGAAAAAAGTACTCGCTGAACTCGGCCTGCCGGTTCCGGCGTAGCTGAAAAGCCGGGAAATCGAAACTTCCTTTTTGCTCTTCCCCGGATCAGAGACGATTTGTAAATTCGGTCTGGATTCTTGATGTCACGCCTTGCCCTTGAGCAACTGCTGCAATCTCTCAAGCTCTCCCGGTTTCATGTGGTAGCTGTGGTGCGTGTCGGGAAATCCGCCGCTCTGGACTTCGCCGGCGTAGGCGCTGAATGCCTGAATTGTGCGCTCGGCCAGAGTGTCGTAACTCTTGGCGAACTTCGGGCTTGGGCCTTGTGTCAGCCCCAGGATATCGGGGGCAATGAGTATCTGCCCGTCGCAACCCGGCCCCGAGCCGCAGCCAATCACCGGCACCTCGGACCGCTTTGCAATCATCTCGGCTGCTTCAGTCGCAGTGCCTTCGACTAACAGCGATGTGGCGCCGGCGGCAATCATCTGCTCGGCAAGACTTATCAGTTCGGCCGCTATCTCGGCCGTCGTCGCTTCGGCCTTGAACCGGCCAATCTTGCTGACGCTCTGGGGCCTTATGCCGATATGGGCCATGACAGCGATTCCGGCGTTGCTCACCGCTCTTATGACGTCCAGATGCGCGCTCGTCGCTTCGATCTTCACCATTTGCGCACCGGCCTGACTCATGAATCGCCCGGCATTCTTGATGGCCTCGCTGTTACCGATCTGGTAAGAGAGAAAAGGCATATCCGCGACGAGAAATACATCGGGTGCCCCTCGCCGGACCGCAGCGGTTATCGCAACCATAAAGTCCATCGTCGCCGGCAGCGTTGAATCGAAGCCGAGCATGGCCTGGGCCGCGGAATCACCGACCAATATCATCTGCACATCGGTTTGGGCTGCGAGCATGGCGGTGGTGTAATCGTAGCAGCTTACCGCGGCGATTTTGCGGCCCTCGCCCTTGGCGGTGAGGAGGTCTGCGATGGTTATCCGCTTATTCATATCAGTTACTCTGAACAATCCCACGCTAAAAAGAAATAACAGCCTGACAGTTAGATTATTAGAACAAAGAAGATTTATCAAGCGTAAATTGAATTGGTTTTGGAGATTGATTCTGTTGTTCTGCGGGCAAAATAGAAAAAATTTAATGCTTATCCGTTTAGACTGTTGATTACCGGGGAAAAAAGTGTACGCTTCTTAAGTATTTGGCTTTTTTTCCTAAAGAAAATACCTGTATCTGCTCGATTATTAATTAAGGATGATTAATACATAGGCAAAAGGAGTTTCGTCCCGGCAATTATCAGCTTTTCATCACCCTCCTCCGAAGCCAGATTCTGTTGTCATTAGAATCTGGCTTTTTTAAGTGGCATGTGTGTTAATATGGGCTGGCAGGGTAATTTGCAGCCTCGGAAAAATAGGAGCCATACTTGCTGGGTGTCACTTGGGGTAAGTTGTGGATTCTGCAATCGCAGCCTCGCTTTTGCTATCTTTACACGTACGAGTTGTCACCGGCAGTACCGTAGAACATAGTGATGTTAGTCCGGATCCAGAATAGAGACAAAGGGCGAGCCTGATGCTGTCCTCTTATATCCTTTTCGCAGAAACAATGCGGTCGTTATTGTTGAAGTCTTTTTCGATTTTGATTTCGGCGAAGGCGTCGGTTTTTT
>JBDREF010000174.1:0-6480 GCA_043820045.1 Planctomycetota bacterium
GCGGATAAAACTTAACAAGGCAGGTGTACGTCCTTCCCTTACCGAGGAAGAATGTGCCCGGTATTTAGCGTACACGGTTTGGGAACGGCGCAATATTTATAGCAGGATGCTAAGTGATTATTTTACCCAGTCGCCTTTCACAAACCAGCTCTACAATGACCTGCGGGTCAGTCGAATGGAGCAAAAGATAGAGGCTCTCCAGGCTTCTCTTTCACAGGTGGCTCTTGGCGAGGTTGAAGAGCAGTATCTCTGGGCCATTGAGCAGACACCATCGGACTATGATTTACATTGGAAATACGGCGAATTTCTGGAAAGCCTGGGAAACGACAACGCCGCAGCCAGGCAGTTTCGTCAGGTTCTGGATTATGTGCCGTATCATCACGAGGCTTATGCCAAATTAGGTTTTTTCTTAGGCAGGGCGGGAGACCTCGATGCGGCTATTGAGTACAATTTGAAGGGGATAGAAATCTACCCCATCTTTGGTCAGGCATATTTCAATTTGGGTTATGCATATCATCTTAAGCAAGATTACGACAAGGCCGCTGAAAGTTATTCCCGGTCGATTCGATTGGAGCCGGACAAGGCGGTGTCGTACAATAATCTGGGATTGGTATTGAGCCGGCAGGGCAAGCTCGATGAGGCGGTCCAAATATATCGCAATGGCTTGAAATACGTCCCGGACAACGTGGACCTGCATAGCAATCTTGGCATTGTACTGGAAAAGCAGGGCAAAAGAGAAGAAGCCCTGAAAGAGCTTCGCACCGCCCTGCAAATAGACCCCAACTCCGCCACTACCCGTCAGGTCTTGGATTTAATATTAAAAAGCAATACCGACTGATTAAACAAGTTCTATAACCCACCCCGTCCGCGACCACACCCGCGTATTTATACAATAACAGAAGTACCCCGACATGCCCGGACTCATATAGATCAGGTAGGGTGGGCCTCGGCCCACCGATCAACAAATGGTGGAGCCAGCCCCACCCTACGAGGCTGAATTTAGACATATAATGGTACCAATGAGAAGTTAGACGTAAGGTGTGCCGTGATTTTTACTCTTTTGCTCTGGATTATGGACTTATATACATCTCAACGGAATACCCATTCACTCTGGATGGTAGAGCTTTTACGTATTCCGATGAGCTTGGTACATTTTCTTCCAAGACTCCCTCTATGCTATCTCCAAAGACATATGTTTTTGCCGGAGTCCTCACAATTTTAACGTCATATTCGTTTCCATATTCTACTGAATCAACCATCTTCTGGTAATATGCCTTTCGACTGAGCGTAAAAGTCATATATCTGGCATTGACCTTCAAGATAATCAGACTGTAACGTGATCCTGGTTCAAGTAGTTGACTGTACAAGTCTTCTGTAACATAGAGGATGTTCGAAAACTCCGACTTGTGGACAAAGCCGTATCCGGACAGACCATCCTTCTCGATTCTCACTTCCGCCCTGTCTTCAAAATGTCGAATTATTTCTCCACATACTACATCGCCTTCGTGCAGTTGAGAGGAAAGAGATTCGAAATCGTTCTTCAGAGCAGACTTGATGCTGCAGATAAGATTTTGATGTCTATCTTCGTAGTCAATAATCTTGACATCTACGTCCCTGCCAGCCAGGAAGCGACCTTCCAGATTCTGAATGTAGAACCAACTTATTTCAGACCTAGGGACAAAACCATTCACATTTCTGGCAATCGCCACTTCAAGTCCAGTCTGAGATGCTTTGAGCACTTTAGCGTTTACAACTGCAAGTCTATTCTTCTCAAAGTATTCAATGATAGGACTTCCCTGTAAGACTTTCGCGTTTAGGATGACTGTTTTGTTATCGGTATTTATCTGGACGATTTTGGCTCTAATCATCGCGTCAATCTTGAGTTCTTTGAGGCGAGCTTTGTTATCTTCTATGCTTGACCAACTCAGATCGTTAACAAACAATCTGGCCTCTATCCCCCCCGCGATTGAGCAAACCACACAAGAATGGTGTATTTCTTTGATTTGAGCCTGGATAATTTTGTTGATGGCTACCGAATCGGACGGAATGTTGTCCCAAGGATCAGCCAGATTGCATACTTTGCAGACATAGTTGTCTCGGTCAGGATCATACTTTATGATCTCAAGTTCGATAGTTTGCCCCACTTTGAACTGATCAGAAAGCAGGGCAAAACGATTATGTGTCGCGAATGCTCGCGGCACAAATCCGCGCAGATCGTTCTCAGAGTTATAGACGATGAAACCGACCTCATAGCCGGTTCTGCTCTGTATTATTTTTTTAATGGAAAACGAGAGTGTTGTATTAAGGCTGGCTTCTATTTTCCCGGCTGGATCGGTGGCCGTCCCCTTGTTTGAGAAATGAACGAAATCTGCTGTTTCACTGAAGTCTATTACTTGCAACGAAAGTAGATCATGTGGTTTGAAATACTGGTGTAACTCACGAATCTCAATTTCGGACAGATCGTCACGAAGAATCTCACAGGTTTTTCCCCTGAAGGTCACTGAGATTCTGTCTTCTTTCGTATATAGAATCTCTGCTTTGAGCGGAAGATTCTTCGCCTTGGCGTCCGCCACATTCTTCCAGAAATCGTATCTGATGGTATTGTGGTTGATTTTCAATCCAATACAAGTTATGAGGTATCTATCCCCAACTTCATCATACCTAATGATTTCTGTTCTTTTACTCAGTTTAGTGAAGTGTTCATTCTGGATCATCGCCTCTGCGATTTTGTGCGTAATTGAACTTTTTCTATCGCCGCTTGAGATGAGGTAAATACAGGGGTATCCTCTAGCGGCGTACAAGTATGCTCGCCTTATATAAGCGTCGATGCCGTGCTCATCATACACTTCCGAATCCGCCACCAATATCGTACCAACTTTGAAATTGTTCCCCTCAAAATGTAGGATGGAGACTTCGTGATGTTCGCGCAGAATGAGTTTATGAAGCCAATCCAGAAATCTTTCGGCTTCTTGTTCGATGGCCCTGTTGGGAGTCTTGGTAAATACATTGTCTCCGAATGTTTTAAGTTCCGGAATGAATAGAGTGTCAAAGACACCGTTTTCGTCAATAGCCTCAAGCTTATAGAACTTTGCCTTGCAGGCCGTTGGCTCTTGAGAAAAGTGTTGGTTGAACTTGTGCAGGATTCTGGGACGGTTTCCTTTGAGGAGTATCTTGGTAGTAAGCAAGTCTATTGCTTTGCCAGTATCCTTTTGCAGAAACGGTTTGGATTGGTGAATCAATCCGGTCTGTATGAATGAGAAAAGGGCATTGTAGACATTCTGTTCGCGGTCTCTCTTATCAAAACTCAGGCAGACAATAGCCTCGTTTCCCTGCAAAATACTCTGTTCGTCTTCGGGCTTCACCCATTCAATCCTGCATCTTGGCAATATTGGATCGGGCATTTCTCTGTTAATATGGTCGGCAAGTAAATTCAGTGAACCCTCTATCTCGCTGGAAACACTGAATTTCTTGAGGCTTTTGCATGCGAATGAGCATGCGCCTATGACATCGGCGGCAAAGAGCCTCAAATTCTGATAGTACTTCACGACCACAATTGCCAGCAGAATACCACCGGCGAAAGCGATCCCTGTTGGGACAATGACTACCATTTCAATCTCCCGTCTTGTAGATATTGGCCTGCTCTATGCATTCTGGTGCGTTACAGATACTTTCTATGTTCCCCCCTTCTCTGGGAATGATAACGCCGAGGTTGTCGAAAGAAATGGTTTGGCCACACATCGCGCAATAAACCACGCCATCTTCGACTGCTTTCCTCATCTTGAGCTTCTCTAAAATAGCCGGTATATCCTCCTTATAGGCAGCTTTGAGTCTCTTGATGTTCTTCATCTGGACGGCTCTCCTTCGGGTTTATTCAGTACTTCTGGTGACTCTTATTGGCAATTATGACACATCTGATCTTGGTTTCTCGTCTTCCATCATAATAACAAGCGATTCTCGCGGAGTAAATGTCGATAGTAAAATTCGATATTTTTTAACAATACGAAAATATTTTTACCGAAGCCGCGTTTTTGGGCGTTAATCGGCGGTTTGTGCGGGGGGATTGCCGCGGACGTTCCGGCCTCGCAATGACGATGGGGGCTGGCGGGTGTTTGCGGGAACATTATTGCGGGAATTTGGCTGGTGCGATTTTATCGCACCTACGCCAGAATTGTCTATGAACCTCGCCAAAAATGGCGAGGTGAGTACGCCAAAAATGGTTTTCGACCTCGCCAGAATTGTCTACCTACTAATAACAAGACTATAAAAGAAACTATAGAAGACACTACCGCACCGCCTGCGCCTCTGCCTTGGCCGTAGGCAGGCTCCGGCGGTGCCGGGCTGGAACGACTGAAGATGGTGCGATTTCATCACACGCTACGTGTTTGAATCCGCGTTTATCGGCGTTAATCGGCGGTTTGTGGAGATACGTATCTGGATTCCTGCTTTCGCAGGAATGACAGGGCCTTGATCCTCGTTTATCTGCGTTAATCCGCGGTTTTTGTTGTTTTTTCGCCTCGGGCTGTTTTGTAGAGCCAGTATGCTACGCCCACCAATAACACGGCACCGATCCAGCCGCCTAAGGGCATTGTCTTGCCCCAGAGGTGCTTGATGATGGGCAGGTCGATTTTGTACTGTTTGAGGATGACGATGGGGATGGCCAAGAGAATGCCCATCAGCGCTTCGCCGGTAATCAGGCCGGAGGCGAAGAGCAGGCCGTTACGCCCGGACTGCTCGATCTGCTCGGCCGCGGTCTTTCGCCGCTTGTGGAAGCTCTGGATCGCCCAGTGGATTATGCCGCCCGCGAAGATCGGGACCGCCAGCTCCAGCGGCAGGTATATCCCAATCGCCACGGCGAGCACCGGCGTGCGGAACGAGCTTTTCTTAGCCTCGAGGACGAGGTCGAGGGCGATAATCGCCGCCCCGACGCCCATCCCGATGAAGGCCAGGTTCCAGGGCATGTTGCCCTTGAAGACGCCCTGCGCCACCGAGGCCATGAGATTGGCCTGTACGGCTGAGAGCGCATCCGGGCCGGCGCCGGCCTGGCCCTTGAAGCCGTACGCTTCGTACAGCAGCATTAAGACGGGCGCGATGACGATTGCCCCGGAGAGCGTCCCGACAATCTGCATTACCTGCTGCTTCCAGGGCGTTGCGCCGACGATCCTGCCGGCCTTTAGGTCCTGCATGTTGTCGCCGGCGATGGCCGCGGCGCAGCAAACTACGCTGCCGATTATGATCGCCGCGGCGGGTCCGTTTTCGGCGCCTTTGCCCATGAGCACGAGCAATAGCAGGGAAGAGACCACGATTGTGGCGATGGTAATGCCGGAGATGGGGTTGTTGGACGAGCCGACAAGACCCGCCATGTACGCAGCCACGGCCGAGAACAGGAACCCTGCAATGAGCATCACAACCGCCATGGGCAGAGAGATTGAGATGTCCGCAACGAAGACCTGGTAAACCAGAAAGAGTGGAACGATCGAACCGACGATCAGCATGAGAATCCATTTCATCGGCATGTCTTTTTCGGTTCGCTCGATCTCAGTTAAGTTCTGGCCGAGTTCGCGGTAGGCTTTGAGGCCGCTTTGTATGCCGCTGAGCAGCGAGCCTCGCATCTTGAAGATTGTCCACAGGCCGCCAACGAGCATCGCCCCGACGCCGATATACCGCGTCTGGGCCGACCAGATTCCATAGGCCCTATCAACAGCACTCATATCGGCCGCGCCCTCGGACAGGGCGGCGCAGATTGGAATGGCGATGTACCAGTTGAGCACGCCGCCCAGGAAGATAAGTACGGCGATGTTCAGGCCGACGATGTAGCCGACCGAGAGCAGGGCGGGGCTGAGGTTCGAGCCGCCGTAGATGAGCGTGCGGCCGAGTCCCCTTGCCCCCTCGATGGCCTCGGGCCAGAGGCCGATGCCTTTTGCGCAGACCTTGAACAGCCCGCCTACGAGCGACGCTTTGGCGATTATCCAGACGCCTTTGCCGCCCTCCTGACCCGTCTCAAGGACTTTGGCGGTCGCAATGCCTTCGGGGAACTGGAGATCGCCTTCGACGATGAGCGAACGCCGCAGCGGGATGGTAAACAGCACGCCAAGCAAACCGCCGAACGCAGCGATGATTGTGATCCACCAGAAGTTCTTGCCGCCGAATCCGTCCCAATAGCCCATGATGACCAGGGCCGGCAGCGTGAATATGACACCGGCGGCCAATGACTCGCCCGCTGATGCGGCCGTCTGGACGATGTTGTTTTCGAGAATATTGCTCTTGCGGAAGAGGCGCAGAACGCCCATCGAGACGACCGCCGCCGGTATCGACGCGGACACCGTCATCCCGGCGAACAGCCCCAGGTAAGCGTTGGCCGCCGCTAAAATCATCGAGAGCACAACACCCAAAACAAATGCCTTGATTGTAATTTCCGGTAGTGGCTTTCCTTGTGAATCCATTTTTCACCTATTCCAAGTTTGACAACATCGCGATTGACAC
>JBDREF010000175.1:0-17263 GCA_043820045.1 Planctomycetota bacterium
GAGGAGATGCCGCGAGGCGGGCAGGCGGTGGTATATAAGGCCTTCCACACCGCCACAAAGACGAACGTGGCGATCAAGGTGCTGCTGCCTACGTTGCTGGCTTCCGCGAGAGCACGTTACTATTTCGAGAGGGAAGCCGAGCTTATCGCAAGCCTCGACCATCCGAACATCGTGAGTATCCGTGACAGCGGGATTATTCATCGCCAGTACTTCTTCGTGATGCAGTACATCGAGGGGCAGTCGCTTGAGCAATATGTGCGATCCGAGAAACTGTCTTTCCGGGAAACAGTGCTTTTGTTCAATAAGATTTGTGTGGCCATAGCGTATGCACACCAGCAGGGTGTTATCCACCGTGACCTGAAATTCGCGAACATTCTCGTGGACAAGCGAGGCGAGCCGCACGTGCTCGATTTCGGTCTGGCAAAGGCGGTTGGCCTGAGTGAGCAGGCTCCGGATAGGGCCGTTGCCACAATGACCGGCCAGTTGGCCGGTACGCTTTCCACAATGTCGCCGGAGCAGGCGGCCGGCCGTCCCGACCTGATTGACGTTCGCACGGACGTTTATTCCCTCGGCGTCGTACTCTACCGCATGCTGACGGGCCAATATCCGTACGAAGTCGTGGGCTCAACTCTGGAAGTGCTGCAAAACATCCAAAAGGCCGACCCGGTCAGACCGCGGCAGATTGTGCGCAAATTCGACCCTGAAGTTGAAGCAATCCTACTGACGGCCCTGGCCAAGGACCCCGCCGCACGTTACCACTCTGCCGCCGACCTGAAAAGCGATATCGAGCACTGGCTGGACGGCCGTCCCATTCGCGTCAAGTGCATCAGCACGACATACCTGCTGCGCAAAATCATCGCCAGGCACCGGTATGCGAGTGCCGTTGCAGCTCTGTTGCTGTTGATTGTGATAGGTTTCGCCTACGTGAGCTTTGACCTGTACATGACGGCGGAAAAGGCACGTAGAGAGTCCGAAGTTTACGCACGGCAACTAACCGCGCAGACGGCCAGGAACGTCGCTCTGACCCGGCCGTTCGTGTTCACCTTTTTCATGGAGGCATGGAGGCAAAACCGCAATCCGCAGGCTGCGCTGGTTTTCACGTACCTGTCCGAAGGCTCAAAGGAACAAAAGGCTGCCAGGTTTCTATTCGACGCCCGCCCTGTGGCTGAAAAGGAAGCTGATCTTCGCCTCGCCGTATCGGCCGAGGAAAGTTGGTTCGCAGAATTCATTATCGGAGAGAATCACCTCAAAAACGGCAGCCTGAACGAAGCACGCGAAGCTTACGAACGCAGCCAGGAGACAATTCGCGAATTACGCAAGCGCAGCGGCGCCGCTGTTCCCGCATGGCAGGTCGAACAGATAGAGGCCAGGCTTAAGGAATTAGACCTCGCCCGCAAACGAACAGGAGAAAACGCAGAGTTGAAAGCAGAAAGCTGAAAGCCATGCAAAGCTACCGCCATACATCCGGCAAACGACGCAGTGGTTTTACCCTGATAGAGCTGCTCGTTGTCGTGGCGGTGATTGCGATGCTTCTGGCCATCCTTTTGCCGGCTCTGCGCAAGGCCAGAACACTGACCAAACGCATAACGTGCCAGAGCAATCTCAAGCAGATCGCCGTAGCGTGGAATATGTATCTGCAGGACAACGACGGGCGATTCTATCAGGGCAGGAATGCCAACCTGGATTATGGCGGATGGCGGGGATTGGTGGACTGGTCGCCGCGACCGCTCAACAAGTATTTCAACCTGCCGGAGGAATTACCGGAGGACGTAGACACGGAGAATGACGCCCGGATTTTCTGCTGTCCCGCGGACCGCGGCGGAGTGCCAGGCTACGCGGTGCACGAGAAGGCTTACCACTACCTGGGAACGAGCTATCATACCAATATCATGCTGATTGGCCAGGACCGCCTGCTGATTCGCAGCGACCAGTTCGAGATTCTGCACGAGGAGGTCAACAAGCGGCTCAGGGATCTGAAGCTCGAACATGTGGATCACCATTCTCGACTGCTGCTGATCGGCGATTACGGATGGTTCAACCAATGGAAACCGATCCCTCATCCGCGGGAGGACTGGAAGGAACTGGCAGAATGGCACGGTCGCACGGATTGCCATAATATAGCTTTTCTGGACACTCACGTCAGGTTTCTGGAAATCCCCAAGGGGCTCTACGTCGCTGACGAGTACAGTGTGCTGCCGTTTGAGGAACTATTCGCACTGGCTCGCGAGATACAGGCACAGTCGCCCTGAGGAGAAAACGATTATGTCAGAATGGCCAACTTTTCTCTTTTTTGGGAAGTTTTTATTGACTCTCGCCAATTGCACCGTAAGATCAGATAGATTAGACCGATAAGATCGTGGAAAATACGCTTATCTGCACAAGAGGAGTGAAGTTCTTTCAGCTTACGACGCCAGCCGCTTTAGGGAGGATTATGGTTGGATTTTTGTTGTGTTCTTCCACTTTGGCCGTCGGGACAGAGTCACCTAAGACGGCACAAGGTGGTTACGAGGTGTGTCCAAGCCGGTGAAGGCTGTTTGTCTCAAGGTGGCTCGGACACCGATGGTGCGGGCCTTGCAGGGTAATGAAGTACGTGCGCCACTTGCAACAGCGGATCTGACTTGAAAGCACATTTCGTCCCAGGCCTGACCTCATAAGCCGTTATCAGAACATTGCTCGGAGGCTGAAATGATGACCACCAGAATCAACTCTCGGCTCGTGACGATACTGTGTGCCTGCACCATGGTTTTTGCATCTGAAGCTTCGGGACTGTCGGTATCCATCAGCGTCTCTCCCAGTACCCTCAACCTCGGAAGCGGAGGCATGTGGATTACCTGCTCCGTCTCACTCCCGGACCCCTACACCGCTGCCGATGTTGTCAGTGTAAGTCTTGAGGGTGTCTCTCCTGATTCGATGGAAGGCGGGGGTAGCTCGCTGACCTGCAAGTTCGACCGCTCAACATTTGAATCAATGCTCGCACCGTATGCACCCGGAGATGTGGTGCTCACGCTTACCGGCACGCTGGCCGACGGAACCCCCATCGAAGGCTCCGATACAATCACCGTCAAGTTCGCCGATTTGGTGGTCACCTCCTGGGCAGGCGCGAACGGATCGATGAGTCCGGACGGTTCAACGAGAGTCGAATACGGTAGTGATCTGGGGTTTACAGCCAGCCCCGACCCCGGCTACGAGGTAGACGAGTGGTACGTAGATGGCTCTGACGTACAAACGGGCGGTACGAGCTTTACGCTGAGTAACATCACTGTGAACCAGACGGTCAATGTAACTTTCAAACGGCTCCAATACACGGTTACGGCCTCGGCCGGGACAGGCGGCTCGGTCAGTCCGGAAAGCGCGACCGTCGAGCACGGCGGAAGCCTGACATTTACAGCCACGCCTCTCGAAGGCTACGAAGTGGACCAGTGGTCCGGAGGAGGACAGACCCAGAACGGCGGCACCAGCTTTACCCTCAGTAACATCACATCCAACCAGAGCATCAGCGTAACGTTCAAGCGGCTTCGCTATACAGTTTCAGCTTCGGCCGGCACCGGCGGTTCGGTTGATCCGGAGGACGCAATCGTCGATCACGGCGGCAGCATCACATTCACTGCCACGCCTCTCGAAGGCTACGAAGTGGACCAGTGGTCCGGAGGAGGACAAAGCCAGACAGGCGGTACGAGCTTTACGTTGAGCAATATCACGGCCAACCAGAGCGTTAGCGTAAGTTTCAAACGGCTCCAATACGCCGTCACGGCCTCGGCAGGTACGGGCGGCTCGGTCAGTCCGGGGAGCGCAACCGTCGAGCACGGCGGAAGTGTTACATTCAGTGCAACGCCTGATGAAGGCTACGAAGTGGACCATTGGTCGGGAGGAGGACAGACCCAGACCGGCGGCATGAGCTTCACATTGAGTAACGTCACATCCAGCCTGAACGTCAGTGTAACGTTTAAACAGCTTCAATACACGGTCACCGCCTCGGCGGGTACAGGTGGTTCCGTCAGTCCTGAAAGCACAACCGTCCTGCACGGCGGAAGTGTTACATTCAGTGCAACGCCTGATGACGGTTACGAGGTGGACCAGTGGTCAGGCGGTGGCCAGACGCAGTCGGGCGGTACGAGCTTTACCCTCAGTAATGTCACGTCTAACCAGAGCGTCAGCGTCACATTCAGAGAAAGCCAGTACACGATTGATGCAAGCGCCGGTCCTCACGGCTCGGTCAGTCCCACCAGCGTCACAGCGAGTCTCGGGAGCAGCCAGACATTCACGGCCGTTCCAGAATCTGGCTATCGGGTCGACGCATGGTACCTCGACGGTTCCGTCGCCCAGGCTGGAGGCACCACCTACACAATAAGTTACATAGACGCCGATCACTCGCTGAGAGTGACATTCACCGGAGCGATGGCCTATTCTCTCGGGGACATTGAATTCGAGGACGAGGATGAGTTTGAGACACGCATCATCAGCAACAACGTGATTGACCCTGATAAGCCGGAGAACTCCTTGCTTCTGGTCGAACGAGTGGTCGGCCTCGGGCCGGATACTCAAAATGCAGCGATGTGGATGCGGAACGTGATTGATCGTGACCCGGCATCGCCGTACTACGGGCAGATTGTCCACGCACGCGCCAAGGGCATATTCCTGACGACAGCTGCGGACGAAATCCTGATTCGGTTCAATTACCTGTTCAAAACATCCTTGCCCGGAGTCGAATTGGCAGTTTATCTGTCGGACTGGCCCGAACTTATTGCCCAGGACGACCCCAAACGCGCGGCACATTACCTCGAAGTGGCCAGGCTTGCGGCCCCGCCGTTCCCCCGGCCGGGATCAGCAGGGAGCGGACGCTGGGCAGTTTTTGAGAAGGTTGTCTGGACGGGGCACCTGAATTTCAAGAAGGGAGTTTATGTCGAATTGGAGTTGATTGAGCCGTTGCAAAGCGGGATTGTCCTGACCGGTTCGATGCAGGATGCGGCAGCGGCATCCGGCGATACGTCTGCCCTCATAGACAGTTGGAATCCCGCGGTTCAGTGTTACGGGATATGCCTTGACATCAACTGGGACAATTTCGTCGATGAATCGGACTTTATGATGGTCATCGGCGGCTCCGGGTGCACCGCAACCGGTGATATGGCCTGTATGGATGGCGCGTTCAGTACCGACGGATATATGGATTCCTATGACGTCGTTTCGTGGGACTGGTCGCTGAACTCGCAGCAGCGTCTGCTCAATTTCTGCGGAGTACCTTTGACAAGCGCCGGCGCCGCGGACATCGCAGGCAGTTCCCTGGTTGAACCGAGAACAGCTTCCACGCTGTCGGCAAATGTGGACCTTCTCGACAACCTGGACGACCTGCTGATAGTCGGCAAAAAGGGCTCACAGAAACCTTCCGACAAGCTCAAAGACTCCCTCTATATCTTCGACAGGGATGGTGCGTCCCGCGGCTGGTCCGACCCTGCCATGGACCGCTGCAACATCAGGCTTATTCAGGGACCTGACGGCGTGCTCTATCTGCTCAATTCCGAAGCAGGCCTTATTAGTCTGGACGGCACGAGCCAAAGTGTACTACCGCCCGGTACGCTCAGGCTGACGCAGATTACAGAGCCCCGATACGGCACATCGGCAACGGTTTCCATCGGCATACAGGACAAGGGGCCGGATTCATTCGGCCGTCCCGTTCTGGACGCGGCCGTAGATGGTCAGTACGTTTATGTCGTTCCGGTAGTCGTAGAGCCCGATGCTCACGAGCCTTATACGGCGGCTGCCAAGCTCCGCCTGTTGGACGCCGGAAACCCGCCTTATGAAATCGTCAGGCTTTACGACGATCCTCCGCCGGCCAATGACAATCAATATAGAAATAACTTAAGAGAGCTCGAACTGGACGACAAGGGCAACCTGTACGTTCTCAATGTCCATGCGCTAAATGAAAGCGATATCCTCTGGCGTTATGCCTCGAACGGGACCGTCGAGCGTCTGGACCTGGGCAGACCGGACAGCCCGACTTACATACCGGCGCCGGTCGCAATGTATGCCTCAAGCTCCACAGACATGTTGTACCTGACTTCCGCCGTATACAATCCTGCGGATCGCGATACCACTGTAATCAGCGGCTTTTCCACGCAAGGGCCCCTCACGCTCGAAAGGACCGTCAGCATCCACTTTATGCACCACGCAACCGGAATTACAGAAGATCCGCAGACCGGTACGCTGTGGGTCGCCGGTTTTTGCATGTATAATATTCCCCTATACCCGGACCCGACACGCACAGCTTACTATACTCCTTGCC
Organism: Planctomycetota bacterium; assembly: GCA_043820045.1. Classification (GTDB taxonomy): domain Bacteria; phylum Planctomycetota; class Phycisphaerae; order Sedimentisphaerales; family Anaerobacaceae; genus JBDREF01. The sequence continues at coordinate 6,278 of JBDREF010000175.1, forward strand.
TGGCTGAGATACCCAGGGACAGCGATCAGGTCAGAGCCGCCTCTCTGTCCGACCCGGACGTTCACGATTTGGCAATGCCGATGTCGATCATCTGGACAGGTTCTATGGAGCCGACATTTCCCATATACACTTCACTGGAACACTCTCGCTTGCCACAAGTCCAATGACACAAAGATTTCGTCTCAATTTCAATATTTTTTCGACACGTTCAGCATGCCGTGTCGCAAAAATTGTGCCGTCTTTATAGCGGATACTTGAACTTCAGAAACAGATTTGATATCCTGCCGAAGATGAATTTTCGCAATGCAGCCGAACTGAGATAAATGGGAGGTTAAAAATGGACTTTATAAGCGGTGACGCCCCAAGGGGATCTCCTGATCCATGTGACACTCGGACCAGCGGCCGAACAATTTAGTATTTGACTTTGAACTCTTCATAGGTGTCCATTGCTCAGGTTATTCACACTTAACTCATTCCTGATCGCGTGCTCCGTTTATGTCAGGTTTCGTGAGGTTGTCTGTCTGGCTTATGGTATTGGGTGGAAACAGTAGCCAATATTTGGGTCTAAATTGAGTTTACACCTTCGTCATCACCGCCTGGGAGTTTCGGTCGTTGTAACGGAATCTACCGTCACTTGCTGCCGGTCGATCAAATAGAGCGTTTCATCTCGGGCTGCCAGCCGGCCGCTGAAATCGCCGACAACAAACAGTGCACGGTCGCCTGTGGGATACGTACTCCGAGAGCGAAAAGCTACTCGATTGGCAGCCACGTAGATAGCGCCGTTCACGGGAATAACCGTGCCGCCGCGGAACGTAAAAAGACTGGCGTTGGGATCTTGCTCACGGCTCAGCTTCCAGCCGGAAATATCTACTGCAATACTGCTGAGATTTTGAAGTTGGAGGTACTGCTCATCCAGGCTGCCACTGGGAGGATTGGTATCAATAGTGCCAAACCTGATAACCGCACGGGCCGGTTGGGCATTGGGTATTTCATTGGTCCCGGAGGCGGAACGGTTGAATAGTTGACGCCGACGCTCGGGCAGATAGTAGTACTCTAGCTCATCGGCGGCTTCCAGCAGCGATTGCGGACAACAGGGAGACGTGGAACCGTTGCCCCATGAATCCGAGCCCCATTTGTCCGCATCCAGCATCGCATCCGCCACGATCATGGCCGCCAGCATGTCAATTTGCGGCTCGAAATACAACTGCTCGGCCGGCGTATCGGGCGCCATGAGGAATTCATCCATGAGCGTTCGTACGCGGCGCAGATACATCTGTCGAGTTTCCGGAGTGTTAAAAATGGCATCCGGCACACGATTGCCCCCGCCGACAAACAGCCGGGTATTCGTAACAAGGTTTTCGTTCCAGTAAGTCTCTGAGGAATTCCACACCCGTCCGAAGCTCAGGTCCACGTCCCAGGGCCACATCTGCCATTCGTTACTGGCGCCCGTATCACGGTAAAGGTAGTAGTTTTTGTGGCAACAGTCAACGTCGCCCGTGATTGCGCGTACGGCAAGGAAATTTACTACCTGCGCGACGTCCACGTTGTCGTAGAGATATCGACGGCGTGCGTCACCCGAGAGGCTCAGGCCGTCGAAGAGCGCAGACAAATCAGCGTTGTCCTCGTATTTGCGCGTCTTCTTTTCCGCACCGGTGGTAGCGGAACCGGCAGTATCGAATCTGTTATACATCTTGTAAAGGGCGCCCTCGGCATTGAGGCCCATCCGAATCAGCCAGTCCTCATCGCCGTTCTCCATCACATGGGCTGTGCCCCAAAAGGCCCCGTTCTGCTGGACGCGCACCGGAAAGACCCAATGGTACGGGCAATCCGCATCCCGATAAATACCATAGGCCAATATATTGCGCATATGCGCTTTATCCGGATAGGTCGTCATCAGGTTGATGTCATCGGCTCGCGGCTGTCCAAGTTCCCACTTAAAGTTATGCCCGGGATGGAAATCGATGTCGTAGCTCTTCTTCGGAAAACCCCGACTGGATTGGCCGTGAAGGTTGATTGCAACGTTATCGTAGAACTCGCCGTCGTAGAAGAGTACACAACGGGTTCCCGCGTCGGAATTAGCGGCTGCGGGGTTCTCGATGAACCAGTGCAGGACGGGCAGCGGATTAACAAGGTTCGGATCATCGATCACGGTGCCGGTGTATCGGGGCGAATTCACCGGATCAAGATACGGCGGATATTGCGAGGCGCGTCCGGCTGTGTCGGTAGCCGTAATGGACCAGCGCACCATCTGACCGGCGCTGAAAGCCCCTGCGGGAATTCGTGCTCCATACACCATGTCACCGCCCACTACGTCGCCACTTCTCCCGTTATCAAGGAGAGGAACCGTCACTTCAGCGCCGAACATGACCCGGTAATGCAATTCTACCGTGTCAACGGGATCGAACGACGGCTCGATTCTGGCCGTTATCGACAGGTCATCATTCTCGCCTGGAATTTCCGGGTTATGGTCGTTGTCGGAAATAATCGGCCCCAGTTTTTCCACGCCCGTGTTGTTCGGCTTGCCGGGAGTCGGCGTCGGGAAATAATGCGGTGACGTGTCGGTATATGAGTGTATCTTCGCCATAAGTTCCGGCAAGACCAGCAGGTTCGGACTATCCAAAAGATGGTTCAATCCCTGTACGGCTAATATGTTCGTACCCACTCGAAGGAAATCATACTCGGGGATAGGAAATTCAACGGGATGAACGGCGACACGGTTGATACGATAAGCAGATGAACCGGAATTCCATGTCTCCGTACCCGGCTCGGGGGCGTTACTACGCGCCACTTCATGACCGTTGATATAAGTAATCATCCCGTCTTCGTACCGCATAAGCATAGTCAGGGTCTGAACCATCGCGGGATTTTCAATCTCGAAGGGTATCCGAACATATACGGTTTGATTCACGGACCGCATCGCAGAGACGTCCAGACCGACCAGCTCCGGATAGGCAAAGCCGACGGCGGTAACGCCGGTCTGCCAGCTCGAATCATCCAGGCCCGGGAGCGTCCAGGGACGCAGAGTTTCCGAATCCTGTGTACTCGGTTCCAGAGAGTCGTTCAGCGGCACAAGCGCTTTTGCCGGGGCACCGGACGCCACGAGTGCTGCTTCTGTTTCGCTGGCGCTAAACCCGTAAGAAACATCCGGCGCCTGGATCGGGTATGCGGGAAAGAATTCCGAAACCACCGTATGCCCGTCCGGACCGACCAGCCCCAGGTACTCGCCGTCCCTGTTTAGCCTGAAATTAGTGTGCAACACTCCCGCAGGGTCTATCCTGTCCTTTCCCGAGGCGAAAACAACCAGATAGGCGCCGGGCGCGAGCGTCACCTTTGGAAATGCCCACTTTGTCAAGATATCGACATCATCCGTCAGATACCACCCATCCAGGTTGACCGTATTGGCCCCGGTATTGTGAAGCTCGATCCAGTCCTGCTCGTCCCGATCTTCATCGTCAAGGCCGTGGTTATTCATGGCCATGAACTCGCTTATCCGGACGGATTCCTGTGCCCGGACCGTAGCGAAAGGGCAAAGAGTGAAAGCTAATACAACGAGAAAAGCAAGGGGCCTCGAATGTCTCATATTCGCGGCATTCATTCTTGTTCGGGCCGGCAAACCGCAAATAGCCACTACTAATAGCCGATACGCTCTGTAACGACACAAGATAGAATAATGCAAAAAGCGGTCTCTCACAATAGTACCTCCCAAAGGAATAAGCCAGAGACAGGTGGGCTTGAATTGAAGGTGCCCCAATCCCCTCTGTGAGATACGCTCCGTAAGAGGATACCTAAAAGAAGAAAATTGCGGCAACAGGGATTTTTAGTATTTGACTTTGGCCTCTTCATAAGTGTCCGGTGCAACCTCTCGGGCAATAACATCGCTGATAGTGAAAATAAAAAGGGTCCATACTGAATCAATCGGCATCTACCACATCAGCCGTGCAATCACTTGTCACTCCAGTTAGTTCGCATAGAGCCTACCGATACAGCCGAATGTCGTCGAAGTACATCTGGCCTGTTCCGCCGGCGGCCGGACTGTTCTTCGTGCCAAGGCCAATGGTAGCCGTATTGACGTTGGCAAGGTTGACACCCTGGTCGGCAAATGCCTGCAGGTCGATTGCCCACTGGTTCCATCCGCCTTTCTGCGTGGCCGCAGGGTCGTCATGGTAAACAACCGCCGTGCCATTGAGGGCGACATACATGCGTTCGGCGGAATTACCCGAAGCGCCGCGGAACCATAACGACAGCTTCGTGACGCCTTCCTCGGTCCAGTCGCGCGGCCAAACCAGCGTCAAGGTGGCCTCGGAAGTCTTGAGGTTGTTATCGTATGCATACGGCATCGACTGAGCGCCGCCGTGGACGGTAGTCTGCTCGGCGTAAGGAGGAAGGTCATTACCGACGAGACCGCCGTTTGTCGTAGTCCCGAAACCGTCGATCCATTTATCGAATATCCTGTTGCTTACCTGGTCAGGCGGGTCGATGTCGTTGTAGGACTCGAAATCATCCACCGTAATGAAATCGGCCGTCGTGAAACTCCAGACAAGCCCCTTGACCGGACCTGCATTATAGACTGCATCCACGCGCCAATAGTAATCGCTGTGCCACGCGAGTTTTCCGGGGTCGTAGCTCTCGGAACCAAGGGCCTTGTTACCCTTGTACTCCGGCGAAACAGTCGTGGCATTCTGCACCGCATCTTTGTCGGCACCGAAATAAATATCGTGCGAGGTGGCAGTCGTTGCCGGTGTCCAGTTGAGCTTTGCGTTCATCTGCACATCCGCAACCCCGTTGGCTGGCTGAGGATTGCCCGCAGCGCCAGGAGTTGTGAAGCCCCAGACGTCGCCCTTGTATGTGGCCAAAGCATCGAACTCATCGACTCGCCAGTAGTAGACCCTTTCCAATTCGAGCGTGCCGGGGTTGTAGGTTGTGATGCCCCCTGGAGCGCCTCCGGCGGCATTGCTTACACTATCGAGATCGGTTCCGAAGTAAACTGTGTGCAATTTGGCACCGTAACCCGGTGTCCAGCTCAGCTTCGCATCCAGGGCCACGAATTCAGCGCCATCAGCCGGGTTGGGATTGTAGGCCGTCTTTGGAGGAATGGAGAAGCTCCAGACATCGCCTTTCCACGGGCTGTTCGGCTCGGTGTCATTGACCTCGTCAATCCGCCAATAGTACGTCGTTCCCGGGACGAGGCCTTCCGGATAGGCAAATCCTGGGAAACCTGCAACATAGAATGTCGAAGTCTGATTGCCCCGGAAAGTATCGCCTGTGCCGTCGTTCACATCGTCGAAGTTGTCGCCCAAATACACATCGTGTGAAACTGCAAAGTCTCCCGCCTTCCAGCTAAGATTCACCCATGTATCCTCAAGGACAGCGCCATCTTTGGGCTCAGGGCCGAGGGCGTGCGGATATTCTACGCCACCTGCCATGGCTGCCAGGATCTCGGGCTCGGTCAGCACATGGTTGTAGATGCGGACATCGTCGATGATACCGCTGAAGAATTCGCTGGACGTGTTCCAACTTCCAAAGAGTAGTGGATTGTTATTTGAAACATGTGTTCCCGTATTTTGGCCGACGCTGGATGCGTCAATGAACATTTCGAGGTCCGATCCATTCCACGTCAGCACAGCGTGATACCATATGGCAGGTGTAGAAATGGTTGTGGAAACAGTAGCACCCCAGCCACCCGCGCCGTTGCCGGCTCTCCCCAGAAGATTGGCTCCGTCAAACTCGAAGCCATAGTCATATTCTTTCATAACCACCGAATGCCAGTCGCCCGGGAGCGAGGGAGGTCGCATCCAAAATGTGAGGGTGAAGGATCCTGTTAGGTCCAAATCCCCTATTGCAACATAATCATCAGAACCATCAAATTCCAAGGCACCGCCGAAATGACCGATCACCCACTGAGGGGCGCCATTGAAGGTGCCGTCGTTGCCGTTACCGCTTGTATCGTGGGCTATAGTCCCAGAGCCCTCATCAAGTCTCCAGTGAGCCACAAGATCGGCCGAAGCATTGCCAGTCATGCTCAGCACGGCGACAAGCGAAATAAGACAAAACAATTTCCTGGACATGATAGTCCTCCTTCAAAATAAGGTCAACATGGAGCGACCCACGATGGTCTCTACTCTTGACTGCATTTTGCCCGTGTCTGCTGAGGATATTTCCATACGATCTGACACTGCCTCCTTCGTTCAAAAGTCCGGAAGACAAACAGAATCCTACCCGGATGACCTCAAATCCACGGACTTCATCTTACCCTACTTATACCAGTTCAGCCGCCTCCACGTCAAGAAGAATCGCCGGATGACCGAGATGCCAAGACGCCGTGGTTTCATCCCACGGACCCATTACAGCCCATGGTTCTGCCTATCTTGCGGGAAAGGTGAATCATGGACAGATCATGCGACGTGAGCGGGTGTCAGAATTTACCTCTTTTGGGCTGGCGCCCCCTGGCCGAGCGCCGGGGCCGGAAGATATGCGAAAAACCTGCTTCTGAAGCGGTGACTGGGGAATGAAACAGGGCTGCAAGTGGGATGCTCACAGTCCGGTGATTTTTCTTGACGGGGAGGTAGATAATTTGGTATAAATAATACTGTATAATCGCGTCTCTGTGCACCTGGGTATCTGCGGCTTTGACTTTATTGAGCAGATGCAATTCTTGTACCTTTCGGAAGAAAAGAGGAGTCATTGCCTATGGCACGCAGTCGCATCAAACACTTTGTGCTTCCCTGAGATAAGATCTTAAATTTAATTGGCATACTGCATTCTATTTTTTGAAGGAGGACTATTATGTTTAATAAACTCATCTGTCTATTTTCTTTTGTCCTGCTGCTGGGGTCGGTGCTGACCAGCGCAGCCAAAGCTGCTGACCCCGGTCTCGTCGGCTGGTGGAAGTTTGAGGAAGCGAGTGGAACATTATATGACCGGAGCGATAATCATAATGACGGCACATCTTTTCAGGGTGTGCTTTATCAGCAGACCGGTCAAGTAGGCTACGCTTTGGGATTTGACGGAATAGATGATTATGTTGTGGTCGGGACTACCGGAAGACCCACCGACACATTTAGCTTTGGAGGATGGCTGAAAACGTCGGCTACGCATCAAATAGATTCAGAATCAGCAGCCGGCGTGGGGGGAGTAACCGGTCAAAGATATGCATTCGACCCACAACACGGAGGAGATTCAGATGGAGGAGCAGGATTATCTGTCGGAACAAACGGCATCTTAGTTTATGAGCATGGCAGCAACTATATGCCTGCAACTGCCGTATATGCATCTGATATAGGAGACGACTGGAATCACGTGATGATAGTCTACGATAACAAACAGCCGACAATTTACCTTAACGGTGAGGCAGTCCGTACAGGTTTTGCTTCCCCAAGAGCAGTAGTAAATGCGCCTGTTCGATTAGGCGGGATGGCTTACGGTTTTTTTGAAGGCCTGATGGACGAGGTCCGCGTCTACAATCGAGCGTTGTCGGCGGCCGAGGTAAGAAAGCTGGCAGCTCGTCCAAAGGCCTATAGCCCCGTTCCAGACGATGGCAGCCTACACGAGGATACGTGGGTGAGCCTTTCGTGGAAGCCGGGAGGTCAGGCCGTCTCGCACGATGTGTATTTAGGTGACAACTTTGACGATGTCGACAACGGGACCGGCGATACCTTCCGAGGTAACCAGACTTCGACATTCTATGTTGCCGGATTTCCGGGATTCGCCTATCCGGATGGTCTGGTTCCCGGCACAACTTACTATTGGCGAATCGACGAGGTCAATGATGCTGAGCCCAACAGTCCCTGGAAGGGTGATGTTTGGAGCTTCTCGATTCCGCCGAAGACGGCTTACAACCCCGACCCTGCCGACTGTGCGGAATTTGTTGAACCTGATGCGGAGTTTAGCTGGACCGCGGGTTTCGGCGCCAAATTACACACAGTTTACTTCGGCGATAATTTCGATACTGTAAGCAACGCCGCCGGAGGATTGCCGCAGGGGCTTGTAAAGTATAAGCCTGCCGCACCTCTTGAATCGGAGAAGATTTACTACTGGCGGGTGGATGAGTTTGATGCTCTCGCCACGTACAAAGGCAACATCTGGAGCTTCACGACTCCAGGCGCCGTCGGGAATCCGAGTCCGTCCAACCGCGCCACAGGCGTGCAGATGAATGCGACTCTGAGTTGGACGCCGGCGACCACAGCCGTCTCGCACGATGTGTACCTTGGCACGGATAAAGACGCGGTGAGAAATGCCACGACTGCCTCGGTGGAGTACAAGGGTAACAAGGCATCAGGCTCCGAGAGCTACGACCCCGGAAAACTCGCGTGGCACAGCGATTACTATTGGCGCATCGATGCAGTCTATAATGCCGGTCCGGTCAAAGGCCTCGTTTGGAGCTTTGATACGGCCGATTTCATCGCAGTGGATGATTTCGAGTCCTACAACGACATCGACCCGCCTGACCCGGTAAGCAACAGGATATTCGATAAATGGATCGACGGTTTCGGAACTACGACAAACGGCGCTCTCGTCGGTAATGATCTTCCTCCCTATGCCGAGCAGACTGTAGTTCACGGCGGTTCGCAATCGATGCCGTATGCATACGACAACAACCTGAAAACTTCGGAGGCTACACTGACGCTGGTCTATCCGCGTGACTGGACCGATGAAGGTGTCGGGAAGCTGTCACTGTGGTTCCGCGGCGCTTCGGCCAATTCCGCCGAGAGGATGTTCGTCGCTCTTAACGGCACGGCCGTGGTCTATCACGATGACACCGCCGTGACGCAGAAAACCGGCTGGAACCAGTGGATCATCGACCTGCAGGCATTTGCGGATCAGGGCGTGGCTCTTGCCAATGTGAACACGATTACAATTGGCTTGGGCACCAAGAATCCCGGCGCGCCGGGACCCGGCGGATCGGGAACGATGTACTTCGACGACATCCGGCTGTACCGGTAGGTAACGTAGTGACGAAAACGTAATTGAAGCTGCCACTGTTTTTGCGGCGGATAAGATAGATTTGGCCTGTGCCGGTCGACTCGGCATGGGCCCTTTTTTGTGCGTTTCGTCCTGGGGTCAACCATGTTGACATGGTAGTACATATCCCCCTGCGGCCGCATATGTTGCCACCGACGCGACCGAATGCAGACACGATTTGGAGGTTCTTCTTGATGAGAAGGCGGCTTGTCTGGTATGAGTAGGTAAGATGGGGGCCTGATAGGAAGGCTCTGGGAACGGGGACAGGTCACAACCACTTGCCTGATGGGAAATTAAGCGCGAAAAGACCGTTGGTGCCCTCACCTGACACCAACGGAGCAGGAGGGATTCGAACCCCCGTTACCTTTCGGTAAAACGGTTTTCAAGACCATTTCTGACATTGGACGGTTTAACTTTTTTACGATGTTTTTGAAATCGGTCACGTTCTGGTCACTCGTTCCTGACCAAATCACAAACGCACCTGCTCTTCGGAACAATTTTCAAAAAACACAAAAATATTTTCTGTTGTAAGTGTGAGTGACATCTCGTCTTGTGGTTTGTGTTTGTCTAACTTCTAAAATTGTTTTGCAATTACATAACAAATAGATTATAATAGGTTTAGTTCGTTTTGACAAGTTAATAAAATGGGGCTTTTTGAAAAGTGAGCCTGTTAAAAGCAAGCTGGCGAAGCGGACGCTTTGAAGGAAGCTGCGAATCGAATCACACCACGCTTCGAACCGGATAGGCGGTATGTTTCAGGTTCAAGTCCTGGTCGAAGCATTAAATTAAACCCACAATTTCAAAGGAGAACAAAATGGCAAAGACAAAAAAGACAGGTGAAGAGAAGTATATTGAGCGACTTGAATCTGATCGAATTCACAAAGCAGGAGATCTTCTACTGGATCTGACAACATGGGAATACGAAGACAAATGGCATACTCCTGCATACAAGAAGAAAATCAAAATTGTCATGTCCGCAATGGTCAAAAAGTTTGGCATGAAAGCAGTTCTGGCAGAATTGGAAGGAACCGTAGATTTGGATGCTGAAGGAGAAGGATTTTCAGAGGAAGCTATTCAACCTTGGGCTGATGCACTTGGAGTTCCTCTCGAAAGACTCAGAAAAAAATAGTAGATCACGTTACTGATGAGATCAAAAACCCACAATTTCAAAGGAGAATCAAAATGACAACAAAAGAAAAAATGCTTATATTCTTCAAAGAGCTCAAAGCAGAAGATTTTGATGATTTCAATGTTGTATCAAACCGAATTGGTGCGCTCGTTGAAGAACTTGGATCTGACAACACAATCTCTTTGAATCAATTGGAAAAAGTGCTCAGAAAAGTTCATTTCGAAGATTAAATAGCAGATCGAAACGTGAGCATCTTTTGCTCACGTCCACGGGTCAAGCCCGTGCTGATGAGATCAACCCACAAATGAAAGGAGAACAAAAATGGCAAAGGCAAAAAAGAAAACAATCAAAAAAGTGACAGGCAAGAACGGACTCGGTGTTATTCAAACTTGGGTGAAGTTGTTCGAGGAGAACCCGAAACACAAGCTTACGGACGAGCAGATCAGCAAGGCCATGCACACAAACTTTCCCGGTCGAGAGTCGGCTATCTTCGACCATCCAGGCGTCGTAAGAACACGTTACAACGCAGGCCTCTTGACAAAGGGACAAGTCCCGAAAGTTCGGTCCGTCCGATACGACGAAAAGGGCCAGGAGGTCAGCGGCAGAAAAGCCAAGGTCAAGAAGGTTGTTAAGAAGACCAAGAAGACGAAGAAGTCGGCATGACACGGGACAGGAATTAGAGCCAGCGACGTTTGTTGGCTCTTTTTTTATGCGCCTGAATTTGACACGTATCACACTCGGGTTGGCAATCGCCCCAAATCATGAGATAATCGCACCAGTCTTGAAGCCAGAGGCCTACATTTGGCTGTCATGGACTGGTTCGCCAACCTCAAAACAACGGATTAACTGATCAAGAAGTGCCAAAGTTCCTGCTTTCTGGGAGTGAAGTTGCTTCAACA
>JBDREF010000176.1:0-17801 GCA_043820045.1 Planctomycetota bacterium
TTGAACCAGCATACTAAGCAGGGTGGTTATCTTATCGAGGAGGGTGCCGACAGTCAGGAAACCCAAGGCATTCTCATGGAGGTAATCTACTATATCATGGCACTCTTCAATTAAGTGAGGAATGTCAGGTGGGCTTCGGCCACCTCAGTCGAAGCGCTGCAGTAAGCTGCTTGGCATTGAAAACTTAGATAAGTAGTAAAACTGGGACTGCCCCAAAGGTGGTCCCAGTTTTATTTGGCCGAGGGCAGGATCGAACCGCAGATCATCCAGGAATTCACACTTGGAGGAATACCGGCTTCAGTGTGGATAACGGCAAGTACATGATTCAGGTGCTGTCTGCAGGCATGGAAGACATCTCCGCACAGTAAAGCAGTACTTGATGATTGAGACCGTTTTTTGTTATTGACTGATAAGGGCCGGCAGTATATGCTGCCGGCCCTTTCTACTTGCCTGTTGTCGGAGAGTCAAAGGCTCACGACATCTTTGGAATTAGCCCGTCTACTGGCGCAGTCGCAGGATAAGCAAAAGGACCAAAGCACTGAAAACCGTAGCCAAAATCGTCCATACGGCCAAGTTGGACGAACCGGGATTTAGTCCTGTGATTTGAAAGGTTATTTCTTCTGCCTGGGTAAGGTCGCTTCGCTTGTAATACTCCATCGGAATTCCATTTGTGCCAATCAGTTTCTGTTCCGGCCGGCCCAGGCCCTGGAGTTTCGCCTCGCCCGATTCTGCAAAAACCACAAACTCGGATGTCGGCAGGGAAACCCTCTTAATGAAATCCATTGTCTGGGAGGTTATATCTACGGCGTATGAAAAGGCGATCTCGTGCTCGCCGGGCGGTACGGCCATTGTGTCGTAAAAGCCTTCTCCCGTAATCGTCAGGGCATTCTCTTCAAAATAGCTCAGGGGCCTGAGGTTCTTGAATCCTTTCGGAAGCATTATGTTCAAGACAATGGTCCTGTTCGAGCTGTCTCTTTCTTTCGAACTCACAGCCATATCGGAAGAGTTCCTCAGCCGCATATACTCCGTGATCTCGATTGACTTCGAGCTGGTCCGTACTATGAAATGATGAGTCCCTACCGATAGTTTTGAGTTGTCTTCGGAGACGTCAAAGACCACCACGCAGGCGATGGGAGCATCTTCCGCAGGCTCCAATGCAACCGGCGGACTGCTGAACATCATATCCTGGTGTTTTACCCCGGCCACGGCAACGGTGTGCTCGCCGGCGAAGACGTTGTCAAATACGGCTTTGCCGTCATCGGCGACTTTGCCGTCCAGGGTCTGCAGCAATTGTCCGTGTTCGTATATCTGAACGACGACCGGGTCGCCGGCTACAGCAGTGCCGCCTTGTGTCCCATTGGTCGCCTCTACGACCAACGCCGTCTGTGATGTAAGTGCACTTGCATCGACGGCGAAACATGCCCTCGAACATACGCCCGAAAATATCATAGCTGCTACAAAGTATTTCATAAAACCATATCTTACCTGCTTCTGATTACTCATTGTGCGGCATCACCTTTGTGCTGCGGAACTTGGCGTCTTTTGTGTTTGCGCCACAGTAGTATTGCAGAAGCTACCCATATGTGGATGAGCAAGACGACGAACAATCTCCCAAGCGCTGGGTCGGGAAAGGCACACATATCGCAGGCCCAGCCGGGCCGTGCAAGAAATGTACTGAGGATGCACAAGCTGTAAGTGACAAGACAGAGTATCGTCAGCCGACTTGCCACGGAAGTGTTTCGCCCGCAGGTTCTCGAACAATACAACATCGCAGCTCCTGTCAGCCAGGGCAACAGAGAAGCATTTTTCGCAAGTTCCCGTGCCCAGTGGCCTGTCGAGCCGGGCTCTTGGTAAGCGGACCACGCGGCAAGAACTATACCTGCCGTCAGGAACAACCAGCCTAACAATATCCAGTTGCGTGCCTGCCCAAAAAGCGGGACAGGTTCTTCCTCGCCATCCCATTTCAGCGAGGCAAAAGCCCATGCAAATGGAATTGCCAGGGCTGCGTAGCCGATAAGAACAATTGGCGAGCCAAGAACCATTGCCGGGTGCCCTAAGACTGGGCCGAGTTCGGCACCGCCGGGAGGAAGGCTTGCGGACAGAGAAAACGGATTCTTCTTGAATACCAGAACGATCAGAAAGAAAACGCCGACGAGATTTGCTATGGGACGCGCTCCGGCGGAGAATCCTCTTTGATTCTCTTTGCACTTGCGAAACACCAGTGCAACGAAGCCGGACTGCATCCACAGCCAAAACAGGAGTGATCCGGCGGCCCCCGCCCATAATGCGCCGATCTTGTTCATAAGCGGCGGAGTTCCTGATGTATGTTCCGCGACATAAGCTACGTTGAAATCGCTTCTTATCAGAAGCAGCCAGAGAACTGCTGTCGCGACAGTAAGGCAGGCAAAACAGCCGACAGTAGCGCTGCGGCCGCTCATGGTCACTGCGGTTATGCCTCGCGAACGCCCTAAAAGGTCCGCCGGAATTGCATAACTGCTCAACACGAATGCGAGGATGAGGGCGAAATGTCCTAACTCTGCCATAACTCAGGTCTCTGTCCTTTCGCCATCAGTACTCTTTCGGCGAATGTTGCTCGTTATGGCACTGCAGGTAGCATCGGCCATGAAATACGCCCGTATCTTCAAACTCGCGACGTCCCGTTGTCGGCTCGGGACGCACAATGGTCGTATCAAAATTTATGAGATGGCTGTTATTGACTGAGGTTCCCTGTGCCGAGCTGATTCCATGGGCATCGTGGCACGCCGAACACGGAATCTCCTGGTTCAGATGTTCTTCGTGCTTCGGGAAACTCTCGTCATTCAAAATGCTGTTTCGGCTGTGGCATTTGTAGCATAGTTCATACGAAAAACTGCTCTCCTGTGTGAAGTCGGATGTTTCATAACGATAGGCGAGAAGATACGGATTAATCGATCCGTGGGGGCCTTTGGCGCCCGAGACACTATCCGAACCGTGGCAATCGATGCAGTAAACAAGCGTCGTGACGGTCATCGGCGGTTTCAGGCTGGGTACGTTCCGGTTTACGCCAGGCGCGACAACCGGATGAAAAGCAGGGCCTGATGGGTCGAATTCCAACCGCGTGTTCGTTTGAGTTATCTGCCGGGTGATCGTGGATTCGGGTCGGTTCGGATTGTCCGCGTGACATTTGAAGCAGACCTCGTACTCGTACTGCGCCTGTGGAGCGGGGCTGCCGGATATCGTTACTCCGGAGACCCCTCGCATCGCGCCGGGCACGACCGGCGCCCGCGCGAGCGTTTCCTGGGTGGCGTGCGGGTTGTGACAATCGACACATTCAACGTGTCTTGCCGCAGTGGCAGGCGATTCCTTCGGGTCATGAACGCCTTCGTATCGAATCACATCATGCCGGCTGAATTTGGACAGCTCGGCTCTGAGATTGGTCTTTGTTACGGAGCCGTCGTGGCAGTTCAGACAGTTATCTTCTGAAACGGCGAAATGGAGCAGCCGCTCATGTCCGCCGGCGGAATGCGGCCTGTGGCAGTTCAGGCAACCCTGCTCGGCAACTGTGCCGTTCTCGCGGCTTTGCAGATATGAGTCATTTGCGACAGAAGCCAAAGCCATTGAACTCTCGTGGCTTGAAGATATCCATCCGGACAAGTCATGGCACGCCATACACATCCCCGAGCGTCGATTGGACATTACCAGGAAGTTGCCGTGTTGGTTATCGTGCGGGTCGTGGCAGGTAGTGCACTGAAGCTCGCTCGATTTGTCGAGCCTCAGTTGCTCGGGCAATGCCGAAGCCGGGCGTATCTGGACATCTTCCGTTGACAGCACCGGGGAGTAAACGAAACTGATCGGGTGGTCGTCCGACAGGTCGGTTCCGAGGTTCGATGCGCCGGGAGCGATATAAGTGCCACCGCCGGATCGTGAGGTTATGGTTTCGGTCAGGGCCACGGTGCCGTCGTGGCAGCTCAGGCATAGTTTGCTGGCTCCTGTCGGTTGGCCCACATTGGCCTGGAGCGATGAGCTTTGGTAGATATTGTACGCGGCCGTAGAGAGTTTATGGCTCCAAAGAGGAGTCCCGGTCAAAGCTCCATGAGGAGTGTGGCAGAAACTACAGGCATTTCCTCCGGCTACCGCCGACAGGTCGTGCGGGGAGCCGTCGATCTGGGCGGCGGCCGTCGAGCACCAGAAGGCGATAGCCGCGAACAGTAAGATTATATCAGTCCGTACGATTTTCATTTTTCCACGCTCTCCAGAAGTTCGAATATCTGGATTCTCTTGTTGAACGAGTCGGCGACGTAGATTCTGTTGCGGTGGTCTATAAAGAGACCGGCCGGCAACCAGAACTGGCCGGGCTTTGTTCCTTCCTGTCCGAAAGCCATAAGTACCTGACCCTGGGGGCTGAATATCTGTATGTTTTCGAACTGCCTGTCCGTAACATAGATGTTGCCGAAACTGTCCGTGGCGACGCCGCACGGATGGGCGAAGTTGCCCGGACGGTCTCCCTGTCGGCCGAACATACCAAGGAACTGCCCATCGTTCGTGAGTATCTGAACGCGATAATTCAAGGTATCACTGACATATAATTTGCCGTTCCCGTCGATCCACAGGTGAGTCGGAAAGTTGAACATTCCCGGATTCAGACCCCTTAGTCCAATCTGCCGGACAAACTTGCCGCCGGTGGTGAATACGGCGATGGTGTGGGCGGCGGTGTCAACGACGTACACGGTTTTATCGCCCTGCCAATAGGCAATGCCGGACGGCCTTGTAAGCCGATCGCTTCCGAAGGAGAACATGTACTTGCCGTTCTTGTCGAAGACACAGACTTTGTGCAATATGCTGTCAACGACATACACCCAATTCTCGGCTATCGTCAAGCCGACCGGTTTGTTCAGCTTCTCCTGACCGTCCAGATCCGCGAACTGTTTGTACGAGCGCGTGTTCAGGTCGAACACGTGCACTACCGCACCTGTCGCATCGGTTACGAACAGTTTATTATCCTGACCGGTAGCGATTGCGTATGGGGTGACAAGAACGCCTATCTTTCTCTTTCCGAAGACCAGCTCGCCGAACCCCTGAGTCCATGAAACTCCCTTTTTGAGGTCGGCTTCCGTTGATAACGACCCGATGTATCTTATGCGAGGTTTCTCCGGCGGTTCAGGCCAGGCAATAAGCGCGTCCGGCGGAAAGAACAATGCGCCTCGATTACTCGCGCACCCGTTGCACAACAACAGCAGGATAAGTGCAAGAGCGCACGATTTCACGAAGCTGAGATATCCTTCCAACACTTTGTCTTTCACGTCCATATTCTATACTTTCTTGTCTTGTTCAGAAGTAGCGTTTAAGGCGAAAATACAGGAAACTGCTGTCGATTTCATCGTTTCTGCGATTGAGCAGGTTGAACTCAACGCCGGTAACAATGCTCATCTGGCGAAAGTTATATTGTACTTCGGAGTTTAGCTGAAATCCTTTGGTCATGCCGAACCTCGTATCGTCTTCATTGCGATAATCGCCGCGAGCGGAAATACTGCATGTTTCAGTCATCCGGCTGAATATCTCAGCGCCGCTCTTGAATAATACAACATCCCGCTCATCCGGTTCGCCGAAATCCAGCCAGTGATTCAGGACTCGCACGCTGGCGCTGGTAGCATCGCTTATGGGCACGCTGTATCTGCCCTGCACTTTCTTACTTGTCGAGGGGATCTGGGTCGAGTCTTCTTTACTGTACTCGGCCTGCAGGAAGAGACCTTTGTGAACGTACTCTGCGCCCGCGGTATTGACGGTGAACTCATCCGGTGTTATCTCCGTGAATGTCGAACTGACGTCTTCATCCTGCCGTCGATGGGCATAATACAGAGACAGACCGTTCTCGAAGCGTTCCCTGACGGTGACGTTCTGGCGAAGCGTATCTTCTTGCCTTTCCGGCTCGATAAAGAAGTTGTAATCCACGAAGAACTGCTGGCCCTCGGTGAAGTTCGGAGGAATAGCGCCGCCGACGGTAATGATGTTCAGCCAAACCCTCCCGTTCCTCTCGGTGATGGTGTAATCCTCGCCCTCCTGGAACACCTGACCGATGCTGTCCTTAACCCGGATGCTCGATACGTCGATATTGACCCTGTCAAGCTCCACGGGAATCAACTCCGTGGCAGTATGCGATTCGTTTATCACGACTCCGGTCCCGCTTCCTCCTGATTGCTCGCTTGTTGTCAGGCTCGCCGAGTACATGCTGTACAACGTACCCCACGCGTTGTTCTTTCGGTAATTGAAGGCAAGCATACCGCCGTGCTGTGTAAGGTCTCCCTGGGCGTCGAGGTCTGTTTTTCCGGTAAACACGTTGCCCGTCGTAGTCAGGCTCTCGTAGAGCCGGTGCTCAAATCCGGCTCGGCCGCGAGTTTCTTCGTTCCTGTAGGTTTCACGTTTGGAATCTATGAATCGCAGCTCGTAATTGGTCAAGAAACTGCTGGTGTGCTGCAGCCTCACGCGTTCTTCCAGTTGCAGGTTCTCGAATTCGAACGAGCCGGACTGATCCACAAAGTTGAAGAAGGAATCAAGCCTGTGCTGTTCGTCGTCGCCAAATATCAAGCCGTGCAGCATGGTATATCTGTCCGTCTCCGTCTCTACGGTGGCACCGACGCTGCGCTGAGAAACATCACTCCTGTCGAAATCAAAACTCATCTGTGACAGCTTGCTGAAATCGTGAGTGACCGAATACTTGAACCGGTCTTCATCCCTTTGGAAAAAGTCCCTGGCGAGCGCGTAAAGCCCGTCCTGGCTGGCCTGACTGTTCATGTACTGGAACGTCATGGGCCATTCCTTGCTCCGCAGCGACAGCGACGTCCCCCTGTTCTCTCTTTCAGTTCTAAGAGCCCCCAGGAACTGGCGGGAGATCAGCTCCTCCGACTTGGTCGCGTGAAACGTCATCGGATATGACTTTCCTCGCAACAATTGAGTGAATACGCTGTAATCGTCAAGCGATTCGCTATGCCTGCCCGAATCGTCATCCGAGTTGATGCTTTGCTGAGCGAGCCCCAGTCCGATAGCGGCGTTAAAAAGCAATAATTCGGGATGATATACGTCGCCCTCGGTCTTCAGTCTCAGCCGCTCCTCAAACACTTTCGTCGTACTCTCGCGTTTGTCCCCGCTTGTTCCCTGCTCGTCTTTACGCCTCTCAGCGACCAGTTCCAACTCCCCCTGGATTCCATTGTGCTCTACGAGCGGCCGCGGCCTGCCACGAACGTTGACACTGCATCCGGTAAGAAAAACAGCGCCTGCGCAAAATGCAAGGGCCCAACAGGCTCCTTTTGCAAGCGCCGCTTCAACGGCCGGGTGTTTCAACTTATTGTTCAGCAGGTTCAGCAATGCTCCGTGCCTCTTAACTTCAACTGGTTTGTCTTTGATGTCAGGTCACTAAAGAATACGGACAACTCACATCCGGGCTTAACGATGGACGGCCCCCGTTAAGCCGTTCAGTTCCTGGTTGGTTTAACCTCCAGCATAAAAAGTTCTGATTCAACTCCCCTGGCTATTGTTCCTAATCTCGCGGTGTCTTCCTCCCGGCTAAGGTCTTGTCTATGTTCGACAGATAAGCCCGTATGGTCTTTTGCATCGGCTCCGGAATTGCGCCGCTCCTCAGAACTAGGGCAAAGCCTTCTCGGGCCTCTTCAAGCCGGCCGGCGCGGTAAAATGCCAGGCTGCGGTAGTAAAGTTCGGCGATTTCTTTCTTCTGCTCACTTGTCTGATTGTTCTTTTTCTCATGTATCGCTGCCGGCTCTTCGTCCTTGCGACTATCGATCAACTGCTGGTGTCTGATTTCCTTGATATATTGTTCGGTAGCGATTGAATCTGTATTCATCAATCTGAGCACCCGTGCAATTCGTTTGCGTTCGTCCTCGGTGAAAGTCACGCTATCTTTGAGCCCTTCAAGGTATTCTCTTGCCTCCTGCATTTTGCCTTGTCCGACTAATTCGCTTACCTGGCGAAACACCTGGAACAGATTGTCTTCCTGAGGCGTGGTTGCGCGTGCTTGGTCGAAAGTCCCATTCTTGTCCTGCTCCGGCGCATTGCGAAGATAGTCCTGCACGGCAGCGCCGACCGCCATTGTTCTGTCAAGTTCCACAAACTTCTGGTATGAAGGCTTCAAAAGGGGTCTTGTAGAGCTTGCGTGCGCATAATGACAGTCGGTGCACGCATATTGCAGTTGCGTCAGATGCTCGGGTATTGATTGGATCGTCGCTGCATCGTGGCATTGGTAACAAAGCTCGGGCAGCGGTTCTTTCAACAGATGTTCTATCCTGCTCTTGTGGTGCTCGTGACAGAGCAGACATTGTCCGACCGCGACCGGTCCGTGAACAAAGGGCGCCGAGGCAGCGAAGTTATCATGGCAACCATAGCATAATTTGGGTGGCTGCTCAATCAGGTGGGCTTTAGGAACAGGCCACCATGTCCGCTCGCGTTTGCCGTGGCAAAGTGTGCAGTCCTTTCTTGGTTCATGCACGTACCAGGTCGGCGTCTGACCTGTCTGTGCGATCTTTTGGGAGTCGGCATCAACTACTCCGTCAATCGGCCGTTCCAGTCCCATGGGGGGAACGCCGTCAAAGAAGAATGTCAAAGCTTCATGGCGGGCGCGCTCGTCGCAGCTCACGACAAATACCTCCGTGAGAACGAGCAAGATCAGCCCGACCAATGTATATCTCATTCGAGACAACACGACACGACGACCTTTCAATTCCTGTCATATCCGCCGCCCAAAAACTGCCGTTTTTGTGTCGGCGTTCAGACCCAGCCTTTGTTTGTCCGGAATCTGTTTTCATCAAGGTTGAACACTTTGTCTCTTTGCCAGGGCATTATCGATATCCGCCAGATATTTCTGTATGGTTTTTCCCATCTCAGGCGGAATCAGGCCGCTGTTCAAGACTTTAACGAGGCCTTCTCGGGCTTCTTCGAGTTGGCCGGCGCGGTAAAGGCCCATGCTGCGGTAATAAAGTTCGGCAATTTCCATCTTCGGCTCAGTCTTGGCCAGACGATTCTCAATGTCTGCCAGATAGCTTCTTACCGTCATTGCCTCCGATGCCGAAAGCACACCACTCTTTAGAACCTTGACAAAACCTTCTCTCGCTTTTTCAAGCTGACCGCTCTGGTAAAGAGCCTTGCTACTCTGATAAAGCGCGGCAATCTCTTCTTTTAGTTTATCCTGCTGGGCCTGGCCCCAGGGGGTGCCGGTATCAGGCGGCCCTGTCCCGGTCAGGGACGGGGGAGTACTCGTTTGCTGCTGCAATTCGCTCTGGGGTTCAGGTTCGAGGGCGACCTGCCTGGTTTGCTCTGTTACCTTTCCGGGCTCAGGAAAACTTCCGAATCCGTAAACGTTGATCTTGTTGGGACCGGCTTGATTTGACACGAGAACCAGGAACTCTATTTTGGCTCCTTCGACGGCATACTTTTCGAACAACTCGACGTTGTCGTAGTCCAGGACAACCTTCACTGGCAGGTTCATCCTCCAGGGTTCACGTCCGGACATGCCGAAGAACAGGAGGAGTTGAGCCTGTTTGTCGAGTATCTTGACGACCTCGCCCGGAAAGCTATCGACGACCCATATCCGGTCTTCTTTGTCGATGGCTATACCTTTTGGCCTGCCAAACTCATCTATGTTGCGACCCAACCTGCCGATGGTCCGCTTGACTGTCCCGGACTTATCAAACTCGGTTATTCGGCCTCCGGCCATATCAGTGACGTAAAGATTCTCTTGCCCGTCAAGAGCCAAATGGCTGATCAGCGAAAACTCGCCTGGGGCAAGGTGGTGCAGCGGTTCTTCCTCTCCTGTGCTCTCGCTCTTTTTGCCTATGCGAGTGATCTCTTTGCCGGTGCTCTTGTCAAGTACAACAACCTGTTTGCCGCGACCATCGGTAACATAGCATCGCGACCCGCGAACAACTACGTCCATCGGGCTGATATTCAATTCCTTGCCCAGTATGGTGCTTAAGTTGTCGTTTCTGTCGAAAACAAATACTCCGCCGCCTTCTGAGTCGGCCACGTATTTCATACCGTTCTCATCGATGTAGATGTTGACCGGTCTTTTCAATTGCGAGTCTTTTGTCAAATAGCTGAACGTGCGTTTCCTGAGGTCCAGCACGACAACCGTTCGCTTGTCAAAATCGCACACGTATATCTTGCCGTCGAAGATTGCTATGCCATAAGGCGTGGAAATGCTTTCCTTCTTCTCCAGTTCGCCGAGCACGAATTTCTCGAATGAACTCGTTGTAACAGCGCCAAGATCGTCAGGTCCTGAGAAAGACTTGAGAAACTGTAGGCGCGCCTTCTCCGGGCGAGGCGGAAAGAACACCGGCTCCGGCCTCTGCTGCTCTACCATCCCTGACTGACACCCAGCAAAAACGCATGTGCCTACAACCACGATGGCCAGAGCTAAGCCTCTATAAGACAAGGAATTAGCGACTGTCATAAGTGATTTGTCGTCAAATTTGTTTTGCTAACTTAACTAAAATCTTTTGTTTGCGAGCTGTGTTGAAGAAATTGCAGCTCGCCACGGCCTCGGGCCGGCGTGGAACGCTCATTCTCAGACTATGTGGATGGCTGATTCTCATGGCAACCTGGCCACTCCGAAGATCCCCGCCACGTTCTCAGCGAGAATGCCGGCAATTGGGCTGGTGAACACACCCCCGCGTGAGTGGACTGACTGGCTTTTTCCCGCTTCAGTTCTGCAGTTGAGGCGCCCGAAAGCTCCTGGGTGGAGGCGGATGGTCACCTCCAGCCCTCCTTTCATCTTGGAGCCGGCTGAGACTTTAGGTACATCACCGGTTATCCGGTCCCAAGCGCAGAACGATACCGCTCACAGCTCTTGAGGGCCAGGCAAGTAAGTATGGCCTATGCACGCCTACTTCGTGTGGCACATACGGCACAGTTCAGGTCCGTGGTGTACGACAGTTGTCGAGCCATTGGGATTAGCTACTGTCTCACGGCCGTAATTATAGCCCCTCAGGAGTTTCTCGCCTACGCCGGAGGTATGAACGTCATGGCAACTTGTGCACTGTACCTTGCCCTCGGGGTCGAGCAGGTCTTCAGTGATAGTCCCACCAATAGTGCTCGGTTCCGAAGGATCTTTAAGTGCGCCGTCCAAGGCGGCCAGCGCTGAATCGTACACAAATGAGATCGGGTGTGAAGCCGCCAATTCATCAGCGCCGAAGCTGTGCTCTGCGCTTATCCATGCGAAGTTGGGATTGGCACCGTCATGGCAGCTCAGGCATAGCTTGGAGGGTCCGCTGGGCTGGCCATCGATAGTACCCTGGAATGTGGCACTGGAGTACATGACAAATGTTGTTGTTGTCTCGCTGCCGTTCCACAGGGGTACGCCCGGCAGATTCTTCGAATCGTGTGGCATGTGACAGCCGTCACAGCCAAATAGATCCGAGTGTGCCAAACCCATTACTACCGTTGGCAAAGCCAACAAACACAATACCAGCAGAACGCCGCGAACAACTACCTTCCTAATCCTGCCCAATTTCATAGCCCTTTCTCCAAAGAACGACAATTACAATACTGTTACTGCAACTGGATAAAGCCAGCACAACAAACCCGTGTCGGCACAAATCTCAAGAAATCACTGAAGCATCGTGAATACCGGTGGGGAAAAACAGCACTGAATGTCACCCGCCAACTCCACGACCATCAGTCCAAATTCATATCTGTATCTAACCACTCCTCCGTTGCTCTGCCCCAGTGCCAACGATCATCCAGTATGTCCGATAAAGCAAATGAGCAAAGCCGATCAATGAATACCAATACTATTATTAATACCACAACGGGTACCCTCTCGTCAAGCAAAAAATTGCCTGCAACGCAACAATCCAGATAAAAGCTCAACAATCTGTATGCCAAAGTCGCGGCCGAAACACAAATGCTGAAGACAAAAGTAATGCTTTGTGAATTGAGCTTACAGAGCTAAAAGACGAGGAGGAATTCTGGGTCAACAGATCGAAGTGAACATCTTTCTCGTTTGTGGGAATAGTGGGGGCGTGACGTTATCAGTACTGAGAAGCGACCTGGCGGAATCACTGCTCGCCAAAAACCAGTGTCAGTGCGTGGTAATAAGCTGACATCGCCTTGTCCTTGTCGCCTCTGGCCTGATAGACGCGACCCAGCTCGAAGAATCCTCTGCCGGACCTCATGTCAATCCTGGTGGCGTCGAGCAGGTCCTTTTCCGCGGCCTCAAGGTTGCCAAGTTGACGTTTGGCCCAGCCGGATATCAACAGCCGTCTTGCTCCCACAGGCCCCTTTGTGACGTTGAGCTTATCAGTCACATTCAGTGCTTCTTTGCTCCGGCCGGCTTTGCACAGCAGCGCGCCAAGTTCCAGAACAGTTTCAACGGAATTTGGGTCCAATTCGATGGCTTTCTGCGTCTCTGCAATGGCCGAATCGATCTGGCCTTTATCCTCGAACATCTTTGCCATTTGAAGATGCCTCTCGGCGCGAGCTGCGACAGTGTAGTTAGCTACGGTCTTGATCTTTGCGGCGTCTTCGGCCGTGGTCTCTTGTGCAATGCCAAAGGCCTTATTCAGATAGACACGTGCCACAGGGACAAAATTGTAGTCATATCCGGCCTTGATCCACAGGATTTTGTCGTCTTTGCCGACAATAAGAACTGTCGGAACCGCGATCACGCCAAGTCTGCCCCACAACCCGTATTCATTGTCGAGCAATATGCGAAGAACTTGCTTCGAAGCTAACTTATCCGACTCAAGAGCCTCTTTGCCCACCGGGCCACTGAGCACGCCGACAAGATCGAGCGTCCTCGCTTTCTCTTGCAGGTCTGCGACGGCTTGCTCAATTTCAGTTGCCATGCGCTGGAATTGACTTGAGTTTGTCGGCATGAACGCTACTGCCAGGACTCTGTTGCGGCCGTGTTTGTAGGTAAAGGGTACTCCATTTGAGTCCGGCAGGGAGAACTCCGGCATTACATCGCCGATCTTGGTCTTTCGCAGCCCCGCCGGGCTCGGTGCAGCGGGCAGTAATACCTGCATCAAAAAGACAAGGATGAGAATCTTTAGAATAGCCGCTTTTCGTACTGGTAACACCATGGCTTTTGCCTCTCCGAAGCTTCTGTCTGCTCCTAATTATAGTCCGTACAGATTATGGTCTCTCGTACACCACTGGCGACTCGCGATCATAAACAGCCGGCAGATGACATCCCGGCTGACAACTGCCGCCGGTCTGAGTTTTCTCAAATTGTATGGGCAGGTCCCACATTCCGAACGGGACGTTTTCGCGGATGTGCTTTTCCGCGTTGCTTGCGTGTGTGGCATGGCACGACCGGCAGGTTCGACCGCGATCGGGTTTGTTGACGTGCAGATAGTGCAGATTCAAATCTCCGTTTCTAAAGTCGGTAAGGCCGGACGCTTCTTTCTTAAGCACCACGTTTTCAGAGTGACAACCGAAACAGAGTGCGTAGTTTTCTACACTGAAGGGCGCGTAGAATTGCGGAGGATATGCCTTCGCCAGAAGACGAAAGTACTCGCTGCCGTGAGCGACATGGCACCCGCTGCAATTGTCATCGGCAACAGGACCGTGCTTAAACTCCTTGCCTTCAATCTGATCGGTGAAAGGCGGCAGGACTTCATCTTCGCTTATCTTCTGGGCCTTGCTGTGGCAGGTCATGCAGATAGCCGTTGGTTTCTGTTTCAGCAGGAATTGCGCCGTCGAAGCATGGGGCGTATGGCAGTTCATGCAACCGCCGATGTCCCCCACGACACTGTGCTGATACGGCGAGTTTTCGGCGATTTTCTGTATGTCTTTGTGGCATGTGTAGCAAAGAAACGGTGCAAGGTTCTTGACCATCTTCGGGTCGCTGCCCCCGTGCGCGTTGTGGCAGCCGATGCAGTCGTTCTTGGCGGGCTCGTGAACCACGCTGTATTTCTCCAATTCGTTTTTCATCACGACATGGCACCGAAAACAGAGCTGACCGGGCTCGGCTACCAGCAGATATTGGTGGTCGGAACTATGAGCTTCGTGGCAGGCGGAACATTCGCCGATGGCCACGGGTCCATGTACGAATTGAAGGCCTTCAGTGACTTTGTGGCACTTGGCACAAAGGGACGACATCTTTTTTTCCGGAATCAGGAATTTGTTGTCGCTGCTGTGGGGATCGTGGCATTGAATACAGTCGCCGCTCTTCACGGGCTCATGTACAACTTTCTTGGTCGTCTGTTCCAGATGGCAGTACTCGCAAAGGTCTTTGTCTTTCCTGACGAACTGCCATGTATGCTCCTCGACTTTCAGAGGTTTGTGGCACGCGTCGCACTCGCCGAGACTGACCGGTCCATGTACGTTGGCTTTCTTGCCGTATTCGGCATGGCATTCGGCCGTAATGCAAGTCTTTTGCGGAGTAGTCGGTTTTTCCACCGCGGCTCCGCCGGAAACTAACACACAAACGAGTACAACTGCTAATCTGCAATATTTTTCGATCATGGTCACACCCTCGAATCGTCAGAAACATTCATAATACGCGGATTATGATACCTTCGTAATCGCTCTATTCATAATATGTTCAATTGGCCGCCCTTGAGGACTCAAGGGCGCGTTTATACAGCAGAACCAACGTTCCGAACTCAGTCTTATGATGGAAAGGTCTATTCAACTCCAGGACGGTTTTCTGCCCCGCGTCGTCCTGCTCGATCGTTGCCACAATAGCAGGGCGCAGCAGGCGCTCGGAGTTGTTTTTCCAGTCGGTCCTGATAATTGCCTCGTCCATGATCTCTTCAATTGCGAACGAGTAGTCGGCGTCTGCGAAAGGATAAAAGTCTCCAAGTACGGCGTTTTCCACCTGCTTCTTCCCTTTTTCGGCGAAAAGCAAGCGAGGCTTGAGTCCGCCGGCAGTGACGATAATATATCTGCCCTTCAGGTTGCGCAGGTCGAACTCAGCGAACTTTATACGTAAAGGCAGGTTTGTTTGCTCATGCGGAGATGACGCAAATTTTGCCCAGAGCCATTGCTCGGAAGTGCTGGACCCGTCTGAAACCGCCACCCTTACAGCCGGATTAATAGGCTTGTCCGACTGACTGGTTACCTTCTTTGTCTCCGTATCGACGGAATAGTGCGGCACGTACTCCAGTACAGTCAGCTTGTATTTCGATTGAGGAATGGCTGCAGTTTCTGCGACCCTGGCCACGCATTCGAACGGCGAATCACTGTTTTCGGACCACACTGACAGAATACCAACTGCTTTGTCGCGGGTAAGTTCTCGAATGAGTTTCGCCGCCTTCTTGGGATCGTGGAGCTTTCTTATCGCAACGCCTCCGACACTTGAAGACATTGACTGTCTGGACAAATCAGCCGAATTGAGCCATATCGTCTGCTGCTCCAGATCCTTGCCTTTGACGATGAGTTTTGCGACCGTTCCCGCACCGGGCTGCTTTACCGCGGTAGTCTCCCACCCCAGGTCCGGGACATAATCTTCGAGCCTGACACTGATAGGCGTTCCCATTACTGGCAGGATGTTGTCGAATTTGTGCGGTTTACTCTCGTCCGGTACGGTTACCGGAAAACGCAGGCCTTCCCCCTCCATGCCCATTTTGACCACAAGCTCCCACGGGCCTCCGAGAAAAGAGTGGTGCGGTCCGGCGGACATTGCCCGGGCCCGCCCGGTCCAGAACCAGCCTGTCAACATCGTAGCCACAGCAATTGTCACGATGCCGATACCGGCAGCTCTTGAAGACCCTTTATGTCTCGGAGCAGTTTTCACGATTGGCCTCTATTGCGCGTCATTTGCTATCTCATTCGCTCTCAGAAGCAATGCCTCTGTGTACTTGAAATTATGAACGCCCCAGCTTCCGTCGGCTGCGACCGATTCCAGAATCAATCTGGCCTGCTGGACTTTGTCATAGAGCGTCCGTATCATTTGTTGGCGCGCCTGGCGTTCAGCTTTTACCTCGAGCTTGTCAACGTTCTGGCTCACCTGTTCATACAATGCCTTTATTTTTCCCTGCCAAAACGGTATATACTGTTCGCCTGTCCCTTTCTCATGGCAGTTGTCACATGCCCTGGGTACGGCTCTGGCAACGGTTCCGAAACTGTCCAAAACCCCGGTTTCTTTCTTTACAGGTTCGATGTGGCAGCCGGTGCACTCCACATGCGTCAAAAACATCGGGCCGAGAATA
The DNA here is from genome assembly GCA_043820045.1 of Planctomycetota bacterium. GTDB lineage: Bacteria > Planctomycetota > Phycisphaerae > Sedimentisphaerales > Anaerobacaceae > JBDREF01. The sequence goes on from JBDREF010000176.1 coordinate 16,140, forward strand.
CGCGTTGTCTGTTCGCCCTGCATGGGATGCTCTGTGGTGTAGATCGAACGCTGAGCCCCGTGTGTGTCACTGTGGCAGTTCTTGCAATCCATCATAACCGCCACGGACGAAGCCTGTGTTTTACCATGCGATGTTCTTCCGTGACACGCGAAGCATTCCACCTTCTCGCCCTTCGAGTGAGCTTCATGCAGCTCCTCGCTGTTGGCGTGCTCATCTGTGCTGAAGCTGTGGCAATTCAGACATGCACCGTCAGTTACCTGGGCCGGTTTTTCGACTTCCTTCTTGTGGCAGGAGTCCTCGCAGCTCGCCTTGTAGGCGACAAACTCGGCGTGGTTAATAGTCACCAGCCCGCGTTCGATGACTTTATCCGGTACGCCGTGGCAATCCTGGCAACTGGTCTTGGCCACTCTGCTGCCGCTTTCGTTACTCTTGAGGAAATGACATGTAAAGCACACTTCAGTGTTCACACTGAAATGTCGCTCTCCTTCAAAATGACTGTGACAGGTGCCGCATGAGATTCTTATCCCGTCGACGACTTTGTCGATGTGCTTCTGGTGCGTGAACTTTATGTCGCCGTAGTCGATATTCTTTGAAACAAGTTCTTCTGTACTGTGGCACTCCGACCTCAGGCAGGAGGCATCTTTGACCGTTGCATTTGGCTTTGTACCGATTCTGCCGACCGCGCAATCGACCGCCTGGGCCAGGCCGTTTATCTTGCCTTTTGCATAGCCGGCGAAGCCCGGCTGTAAATGGCAGTCGAGACAGTTGACGTGGGCATGTTCGGAAACTCGCCAACTGTCATAATAGGTGTTCATAATGTGGCATGAATTACAGAAGCCCGGCTGTCCGGTAATAACGACTGCCCCGGCACTAAGAAGAGCTACCAGGACTATCAGCAGTAGTACTTTTACGGGCCAGCGCAACTGCCTCAACACTTTTATTACGGATGAGAATATCATATTTTACTCTGTTTCTCAAAACAGCAGGCGATGAGCAAGGTCGCCTGCTAAACCTGTTTCCTTCCGATGCCGTTGCCGTCGGGCAGCTTTGCCCGAAGGTTCGGAACCATTAAGAGTATTGCTTACCTGGCGATGGAAACGCTCCAGCCCAAAGGCCTGCGTGCCCTCTGTATCCACACTAAGCAAAACCCATACAGCCAAATCTTCATACCGCAAGCCATCGCCTGCACGCTAATTTCCGCCGTCCCAACCATGCCAACTCGCGGTCCGATGTGCATATCAGGTTGTACAACCAGCGCCGGCATCTCATCCAGCCCGCAACTGGCGTGCCCAGCCTGAGATCTTTGTTCCCGAAAAGACCATATTACCTCTAATAGCTTCTTATCGCCATTGTCAAAGGCAAAAAAAACAGAAAAACCGGGGTTTTTCACACTGAATGGCCGGAATCATTCCCAGCCATGAGAGATTGATGGCATTGAATTCCCACAAGTGAGAGATGAGTTGGACAAGTAAGCAATCCGGATGTGAACTCGAAAGCACGGCAAATCCGCTTTGCATCCTCCGGCCGGAGTATAGACTTCTGTACTCATGCCCTTCTTGGCAGTTTGAACGTGAATGTGGTTCCGTGGCCTTCCTCGCTCTCGACCTGTATTTCGCCGCCATGCCTTTCGACAATGTATTTGACTATCGACAGCCCAAGGCC
>JBDREF010000177.1:0-7629 GCA_043820045.1 Planctomycetota bacterium
CGCCATAGACGCTGTATTCGTAGGTCTGGACGGTATCGCCGGTCGAGTCGCTCAGGGCCACCACGGAGCCCAAAGCCTGCCCTGAGCGTAGTCGAACGGGGCGTCGAAGTGGTAGTAGTAGGCCGCATTGTTGTCGTCCACTTCTATCATGCTGACGGGCTGGTCGATGCCCGGGCCGTAGATGTATTTGCGGAGCAGGTTGTTATTGCCGTCGTATTCGGCAATTTTGATGGTGCGGTCGAGGAATATGACTGAGACAGGAATCTGGTGAAAAGACTTGCCTGTTTGACATGATAGGTGTATTCTCAAGACTGGTTTTCTATTGTCCGGCTGCACAGGTGTCGTACGAAAAACACAGGAGGAAGCGTTTTCCGGGCGGTTTTGTGAGAGGAATGTACATGGCTGAGACGAAGCTGATCATATCCGGGCCGACAGAGACCAAAGAGATGGTACTGGACCCGAAAGGCACTGTTTTGGGGCGAGGTTCCAATTGTGACGTCGTACTCGACGACTCTGGCGTATCGCGCATGCACGCCAGGATTTCCCAGGACTCTTTCGGCCGCTGGATTGTAGAGGACCTCGACAGCCAGAACGGCGTGTTTGTCGAAGGGCGACCGGTCAAAGCGCAGGCCGTGCTGCCCAATCAAAAGATCAACATACGTCCTTTCACCATGTCGCTGCGAAAGGACTCCGACCAGCAGGCAGCTACCGGGACGTCCATCCAGAGTACTATTTCAATCATTGACACGGCCGTCGAGGAAGACATCGTCTCGCTGCGAGGCGACCATGCATCCATTCTGTCCCCGGCCCTGATGCAGAATCTAAATGGACTGAATGATTGCCTGCTTAAACTGTCCAGCGCATCTGAATTATATTCTCAAGCGTGCCAATGTCTGGCTAAAATGTTAGATACGCTTGTTGCCATCGTAAGGCTGCCGTGCGGTCCCGAGCCGCTGCCGACGACTCCCGATATTCTTGCCTTTCATTTCGGGGCCGATGATATGAGCGCCGCCGTTGAGCGCGCGTCGTTTCTGCACCTGTCCAAGCGTGTGCTCGAGAAGGTCCGTTCCACGGACGCCCCCGTGAAGGCAAGCAGCGGACAGGCTTCCAGCCACGATATTGCATTGACGATTGTCGACGAATATAAGCCTCATCTCGTATTCGCCGCTCGCGTGCACGAGATGGGTGAAGCCGTCGACGTGCTCTATATAGACATCCTCGAAGGCAGGTCGTCCAAAGAGATGTTCGACTTTGTCGAAGTGGCGGCGCGACAGATCAATTTTGCGCAGAAGAACCTTTTCCTTATTGAATTGAAAAAGCAGGAGGAGGCGCTCAGAGAGGCCAACATCCAGTTGAGAGAGAAGGACAGGATAAAGGATGAGTATGTCTCGCGCGTCACGCACGATATAAAGGGTCATCTGGCCACGATACAAAGCTGGCTCTACGTGGCTGCCGCATCAGGTTTGGAAGGTGAGAAACAAGTCGATTACCTCCGGCGGGCGCTCGACCGGACGGGCCAACTTACTGATTTTGTCAAGGAGTTGTTAAACCTGACACAGATGAGGCTGAGCGGGCGAATGCAAATGCAGGCTTTCTCTCTGCCGGACAGCATATCCAAATCATTAGCCAGTGTGGAAAACAGGGCCAAAGAGAAATCGATTACAGTGACCTCCAACGTGGAGCCCTTGGTCGGTCAGATAGTCGGCAACGAATTCTCCATAAATGAAATGGTCACCAACCTGCTGTTCAATGCGGTCAAATACACTCCGGAGAGCAAGACCGTGCATCTGAACGCGGCCGGCTACGACGATCATGTTCGGATAGATATTTCCGACACTGGAATCGGCATACCGGCCGACGAACTCGCAAATGTGTTCGAAGAGTTTTTCAGGGCGAGCAATGCCCAGAAAAGAGAAAAAGACGGCACAGGGCTGGGCCTCTCTATAGTCAAGCAGATAGTCGAAAGACACGGCGGCAAGATCTGCGTTGAAAGCGAGGAGGGTTGTGGAAGCAAATTCACCGTCATCCTGCCGAAAGACAGTTCCACGCCGGTTTGTTCGTAAGACCGGTTCCAGATCCGCGACAGACTATTTCGGCGCAACCCAGTAACGTATCCAGTCCGTGGTGACATTTGACTTCTCTACACGGCGTGCAACCAGCCCCTTCCCCGTGGACAGAGACATGTCAAAAAACGTGGAGAAGGTATCCCTGGGAAGACTACGGCAGGCGGGGATTGTGCCAATACTCTTCTTCGGCAATATCCTCCAGGGCATTGGCAATCCACCTAATTTCCAGCCCCTGCTCGTCGCCGGGCTGCTCGTATTCGAATCCGCCATACCAGTCTAATTCGGCCTGCAGTGAAGCTCGGGCTTGCAGGGACTCATTGCGCCAGGCCTCATTTTGCCGGGCTCTGTATTGCCGGACTTCATACCGGCCGGCCGTCGGCAGACTGGCAGCCATGCTATAGGCATTGCCGAATGCAACCCCCTGCGGAACCTGCGGCTCGGTCCTCAACTCAAGTATGAGCCAGGTCATAAGTAACATGAAGAGTCCGGCCAGACAGATACACAGTAAATAGCCCATCACTTGCTTGACTACAGAATTGATTCTGCGTTTCATGGCATCCCCCCATCATGGTCCCTGTCAAGGTACGCACCCTCTTTAAAACATACACTATAAAGGCGCGGATGCAAGATCGCCGGGGGCATAATATTCCGATAGGGAAAAGGACCCGTGCAGCACAAATGCGGGCTGCGGACCCTGCGAGGGCAGAAGTGACGCGCAAAGCTAAAAGTAAGGCATTATTATTTTGAAACAAGGACCAAGAGCGGATGCGAGAAGCTCAGAATCAAAAAGACCTGAGCAGAGACCCGGTCAGACTTGGGACCCGCTGTGCGCACAAAAAAACGGCGGCGGCTAACTGCTTACCTTCCGACCGGCTGGCAACCTACCTGCCGGTGCTGGTAGATCAGATACCCACTAAAACCGGTCTTCCTTATCACCGGTATAGTAGCTTAACGGAACATCGTCTCCTGTCGTTTCTTCGATAGGACTTACGTGTTGATCAAGCCATAGGACGTTGGTCCTTCCCCCTGTCTGGTAAGGATCCGAGCGTCTTACATTGTGCCTGAAAATCTGCCGATATGCGTATGAACGACTGCCTCCCTGGCGATAGCCGGTTAGATTCATAGCGCCGGGATGGTTATTATTATGAAGGCAATCGTCGGTGCCGCCATCCGGTCTGGGTTCTGCGTGGTCCAGACAATAAATGAATTCTGAAAGGCGGTATATAGTCTCAGTATTGCGACCCCTGGCTCTCGAATGATGATTCAGGCCAAACGATGCATGCTGAATAACATAATCAGAGTCGGTACTCTTCTCGCTTCCACTATAATTATATATCAGTTGGGTACCGGCAGTACTTTGAAAGCTCGGACAGCCGAATATCTCCGTCTGGTCTTTAATGTAATCTCTATAAAAGATGCCCCAATAAGTACTGCTGGAACCGGGTCTTCGATAAGTACGGCCGTCGCTCTCGAACCACTGATGCTGGTTGGAACTTTGTGTATCAGGAATCTTGCGCTCATAGTCGTCCAGGTACATTGCAACGGCTAATCCTATCTGCTTCAAATGAGACTTGCAGACCTGCTCGCGCGCAACCTCCTTGATCTTTCGCATCGCGGGCATCAGGATACCCAGCAATACGGCAATGATGGCAATCACCACCAACAGTTCTATCAGGGTAAAACCCTTGGCTTTTCTTCCGACGAGATGCTCTTTGTGACCGGTCATACTCTTCCCTTTCATAGTCTCCAAGAAGGTCAAAAAACAACCGCCCGAGCCATATTGACAGTGTGCCTCCTTAAAACACACATAAATAGCCTACCAGAAATGCGTAAGAAAAGCAAGAAGTTGTGAATTTTTTTTGAGGGATAATAGGGACGAACCCAATCCTGTTCGGCTCGCAGATTGCTGTCCAACTGGTTGGCTTGCAAAGCCTGGAAGATATGTTGAAAGTGTGATTGTATGAATCACTTCGAGAAAATATCCCATTCAGCACAAATGCGCACTGCGGACCCTGCGAGGGCAGAAGTGACGCGCAAAGCTAAAGGTAAGGCATTGTTATTTTGAAACAAGGACCAAGAGCGGATGCGAGAAGCTCAGAATCAAAAAGACCTGAGTAGAGACCCGGTCAGACTTGGGACCCGCTGTGCGCACAAAAAAACGCCGCCGGCTGATTGCCTACCTTCCGACCGGCTGGCAACCTACCTGCCGGTGCTGGTAGATCAGATACCCACTAAAACCGGTCTTTCTTATCGCCGGTATACCAGCTCAACGGAACGTCGTCACCTGTTGTTTCTTCGATAGCAGTTACGTGCCCATCAAGCCACAGGGTATTGGTCCTTCCACCTGTCAGGTAAGGATCCGAGCGTCTTACGTTGTGTCTGAAAATCTGCCGATAGCTGTAGGAACGACTACCTCCCTGGCGATAGCTGGTTAGATTCATAGAACCAGGGTTGTTATTGTTATGAAGGCAGTCACTGGTGCCGCCATCCGGTCTCGGCTCAGCGTGGTCGAGACAATAAATGAATTCTGCAGCGCGGTATATAGTCTCAGTATTGCGGCCTCTGGCTCTCTCATGATGATTCAGGCCGTAAGCAGCGTTCTGAATTACAAAATCAGAGTCGGAATTCTTGGTTCCACTGTAATTATATATCAGTTGGGTGCCGGCAGTACTTTGAAAGCTCGGACAGCCGAATATCTTCGTCTGGTCTTTAATGTAGTCTCTGTAAAAAGTGCCCCAATAAGTCCCGCCGCCGGAGCCGGGGTTCCGATAAGTAGTGCCGTTGCTCTCGAACCACAGAAATCCGTTGGAACTTTGGGTATCCGGAATCTTGCGCTGGAAGTCGTCGAGGTACATTGACACGGCCAATCCCACCTGTCTCAAGTGAGATTTGCAGACTACTTCGCGCGCAACCTCTTTGATTTTCCGCATGGCAGGCATCAGGATGCTCAGCAACACGGCAATGATGGCAATCACCACAAGCAGTTCTATCAGTGTGAAGCCTTTAGTTCTTTTTCCGACGAGATGCTCTTTGTGACCGGTCATACTCTTCCCTTTCATAGTCTCCAAGAAGGTCAAAAAACAACCGCCCGAGCCATATTGACAGTGTGCCTCCTTAAAACACACAAAACACAGCGTACCAGAAATGTGCTGCAAAAACAAGGAGTTGTGAATTTTTTTTGAAAAAATTTTGTTTTTCCGCCCACAAATCGGCATACACAGCCTTTCTCAGGAACGAGAAAGGTCGGTCAGAGGCCCTGGCCTGTAACGGCCACCTGCGCATTAGCTCGCTGAAGCCTGATTTTGTGGCGAAGAATCCTGTCCTGAATAGCCGTGAAGTTCAGCCCGCCGGAGGCGTCTATTAAGGTTCGAAGTGCCCCGTTTCCCTGACCCATTCAGGGCTCTTACTGATGGTCAGAGCAGTATCAATCAGAGCGATGTGAGAATAACCCTGCGGGAAGTTACCAAGCAGCCTTTTCGAAGAGAAGTCCATGTCCTCGCTGAAGAGCCCCACGTGATTGCTGTACTGCAAGACGCGCTCGAACATCTCGATCGCCTGCTCTTCACGCCCGATCAGGTACAGACTCTTGATCATCCAAAAGGTGCAAATCGTAAAGGACGACTTGGGCACGCCAAAGTCATCGGCCGTCTTGTAACGGTACATCAACCCGTCCCTGCATAATTCATTGAAGGTCGCAAGCACTGTATTGACGTAGATCGGATCCTTGTGCGACAGGAAACCATACTGCTGCGCGAGCAGATTAGCCGCATCCATTGAGGTGCCGCCGTAAGACTGGGTCAGAGTCCCAGTGGTCGGGTCGCAGCCTTTGGCCAGGATGTCACTCTTGATTTCATTGCGGGTTTTCAGGAAGCTGGTCGCATCATTTCCCTTGCCGATGAAATGAGCTATTCTGGCGGCCCGGTCCATCGCCGCCCAGCACAGAATCTTCGAGAAGGTAAAATGCTTCTCTTCCGTTCTGAATTCCCAGATGCTCGAGTCCAGTTTCTGCCAGTTGTTGCGCACGTGGCGAGCTAACGTCCTGACCACCGTCCAGATATCTTCCTTGTTGTTCAGCGAGGGATGAAAAATCATCATGCTGTCGTAGATCGCATCCAGCAGCACGCCGTAGATGTCGTTCTGCTTCTGTTGGACGGCGGCGTTGCCGATCCTAACGGGCCTGGATTTTTCGTAACCTTCGAGCCAGGGCAGCTCTCTTTCCGTTACACGGCCGCGATGGTCGATCGGATACAGTATCTGAATTTCCTCGTCCTTATACGGCACGATATCAAGTATGAACTGCAAAAAACGCTTCGCCACATTGAAGTGCCCGAGCCTGGCCAGAGTGGTTATCATCATGGAAGCATCGCGAAGCCAGCAATACCGGTAGTCCCAGTTACGAACATCGCCAATCGTCTCCGGTATGCTGGTGGTCGCTGCGGCGAGAATTGCTCCCGTCTTTTGATAAGCCAGCAGCTTTAGAACCAGAGAACTCCTCACCACCTCCTTTTGATATTGAGTGTACACATTGGTTTTCGCAACCCAGCTCAGCCAGTACACCTTCGTCCGCTCAAACTCCAGCTTGATCCAATCGAGGCCGGGCTTGAAGAGCTTCTGATTGTAGCTCAGAAGCAGAAAGCAGTCCTTCTCGATCACGAGCGGCCCTGCGTTCGCCACTTCTTCAAAGGGCAGGTCTGTGTAAAGATAAACCGATTCATACGACCCTTCGACCGTCAGATGTTTGATGAATTCGCCCGTCATCTCAACCCGAGTCGGATGCTGTGCATAAGCGGGACGGGGCTGATAGTGAATGCGAACTGACGGCCTGCCCGAAATATGTCGAACGTACCGGACTATCTCCGGCGGACAATGATAAGACCCCTCGTCGGTCTTGTAACGCGGCATGAAGTCGATCAGCTCGAAAGCATGTTCGGCGCAGGAGAACCTCGTGACCAGCACATTTGTCTTCTCAATATATTGCTGCTCAATCTTGTACTCGCCTATTGGCTCCACGCTGAAACAGCCGCCATTGCGGGAATCCAGAATCCTCGCAAATACCGATGACGAATAGAAACTGGGCAGGCAGCACCAGTCAATACTGCCGTACCGGTCAATCAGGGCCGCACTCTTGCAATTTCCTATAATTCCGTAATCCAGATTGTCCATAAGCCTTTTGTTCCAAACAAACCATATTTCGAGGCGAATACTGTAGCATGTTTGCAGCTACATGCAAAGCTCCCTGCCAGAGACGATCCATATAATAACTTCTCAGCAATGAGAAAGACGACAAAACCTATGGAATTTCTGCGGATTCCCTTTGGCAACAACGTAGTGGTTTTGATATAATAAATGGGGTTGAAGTTCTTAGGCAATTACCTGAAGTGTGGTCAGTTAAAACACCGCAACACCACTGAACGTGATGGAGGACTGGTGCAGAGAAGAAGGGTGTTCACATTTGTGTCTGCATTTGCCGCGCAGCGCGTTGCGCGACGAACTGTGCCCGATTGGCATCCCTTGGGGGTGTGAGAAAAGTGATTGTTGTTTCTGCCATTCAAATCAATGGCTC
>JBDREF010000178.1:0-2632 GCA_043820045.1 Planctomycetota bacterium
ATCTTGCCGTGACGAATATTATCGAAGCCGATTACCTCGACAACACCGCGCTCCGTACTCAAGTAGAGCGCTTTTAGAGAATTATTGCCTATGTCAATCGCCCAAACCGTGCCGGTTTCCGCAGCCATAACGCACCTCGTACATGTCAGGAAGCTCTAAATTCTATCCCGGCGCTTTCTTTTTTACCGCCGAGCCCGCCCCGGCGCGCCGGGACTGGGATTTCACTTTTAACATCAGTACATTATACCATATTGTGAAGACCTTTTCCATAAATACTCTCGGCTGCAAGGTCAATCAATACGAAAGCCAGCAAATGTAGGGTGGGCAAATGTCTTTTTTGCCCACGCGGTCCTGTGGACTCTCCCGGCGCGCCGCGACAGAACCAGGAGCCGCGTGTGCAATCCCGGCGCGCCGGGACACACCCTACAGTCTCCAAAACCACCCAATCCTGATCCAATATTCCGATTAAAGCAAAAAATAACGCCGAAATCAAGCACAAAAACAGGTCCGAATCCCGGCGCGCCGGGAACGACCTTTGATGGCGGAGATCGCAGCTTATCGATTTAATCCCGGCGCGCCGGGAGTGAAATCGTCGTAACCGGCGTGTTCCTCGGAGCTTATGGTCAGGAAACCCCGGCGCGCCGGGGAAGAACTGGCTTCACAAACAAAACGACAACCTGGCCGACTTGCTGGACGAGATGGCGGAAATACCCGGCCTTGCCCGGATAAGATTGAGTTCACTGGAACCCGCCGATGTTACGCCGCGGCTGCTCGATACTTTCTGCCGTCACCGTAACATCATGCCACATCTGCACTTGCCGCTGCAGTCAGGTTCGCAGGCCATACTCAAAAGAATGTGCAGACAGTACAGAGCCGATGAATTCAGGAAAACGGTGGCCTCGGTCAAATCCAGACTCGACAGGCCCGCCATAACAACCGATATTATCGTTGGTTTTCCGGGTGAAACGCAAGTCGATTTTGATCATACTGTCAGTCTGGCCAAGGAAGTGGGATTTGCAAAAATGCACATTTTCAGCTTTTCTCCCCGCAGGGGCACTGCCGCCGCCAGGATGCAGGATGCAGTTGATAGCAATGTCATAAGAGAGCGGTCGGAAATACTGCGAGAGCTGGACATTCAATTAGGCCTGGAGTATCGCCAGCAATTCCTTGGCGAGAGAAGCCGGGTTCTGCTCGAAACGGACGGTGGGCGAGCTTGCGGGCCTGGCCCCAGGGGGCGCAGCGAAAGGTATTTCACGGTCTATCTGGAAAACGCAGACCGGAGGCTGAAGAGGAATAACGTTGTCCGTGTAAAACTGCTCAAAAACAACGAAAACGGGATCGTCGGCGCGCCCTTGCTGTGAGAAAATTACCGAATCCGGACGTCGCGGAGTTTTTTCAGTTAACGCCGCTCCTGGCCAGATTGATCAGGCCAAGTTTTTCCATCTTTTTAAGGAGTTTGTCTTTTTCGACCGGTTTGACAATGTAGGCTTCACAGCCTGTTCTGAACGCCCCCATAATGTTCGTGCTATCGTCCAATCCGGTGGTCATAACTACTTTGACGCAGTCCAACCCCGCTATCCCGCGCTCGTGTTCAATTTGTCGGATAGCTCCAAGGGCCTCCTGACCATCCATCTCCGGCATCCTGATATCGAGGCATATCAGATCGTACGGACAGCCCTCGTCGTAAGCGCTGCCGACGGCTTCAACAGCCTCTTGGCCGTTGACCGCGATGAAACAATCACCGAATTCGGACAAACACATCTGCAGCAGCTTGCGACAGATAAAGTCGTCTTCTACAATCAGAATTTTCAGTCCCAAGCTTTTTTCCACGTGCCCCCGGCCGCGGAGCGGACCTTCATTTGCGATACCGGAATAATCTTTGTTCTTCATTACGTGTCTTCCTAAAAGTTGTTATTGTTTTTTTCAGGACCGTTCCACTTGATCCGTATTGCCGCCGCGGCTCTTCGCTGTTTCAATCCAGTCCGGTTTTGAGACGAACGATTCAAGCCGCTCGAATTCGGTCTGTATTTTCTCCAGAAGCTCTGCAGCTTCCGACAAGTCCCCCTGTGAGGACATGCGTTCAAGACTATACGCCACCTCCGACAGTCGTTTCGCCCCCATGTTCGCCGAAGAACCTTTTATTGCGTGAGCGAAGGACTTGACCGCCTCGCTGTCGGCCTTTTCCACCGCCTCAGCAAGCTTCTTCACTCTCTCTGCGTTGTCGGTAATACATACGGGCATAATCTCCGCAACCAAATCCTCATCGACTATTCTGCTTATCATCTGTGCCCAGTCGATCGGGCTCCCGACGGTGCTCTCACCCGACGGGCCTTCCGACTGTAATGTTGGGATAGCCCGGTCGCAGCAAAGCTCGCTCATCTGCTCGGCCTGATCCCTGAGTGAATCAATTGTGTTCGGTCTTGTTTCTGTCTGTTCGCTTTTCATTTTTGAGTCTCCATTTTCCGCCGCGCCGCAGGGCAAGTGTCTGGCTAACATCCTGAACAATTCTTCCCGGTCTATCGGTTTCGGCAGGTAGCCGTCGCAGCCGGCGTCGAAACATTTCTTGTCATCGCCTTTCATCGCCGTCCCGGTCAGAGCGATTATGGGCGTTTTAAGGCCCTTGCTGCGGAGC
>JBDREF010000179.1:0-4120 GCA_043820045.1 Planctomycetota bacterium
ATGGCCCACCCTCCAGTTTAGTAGCCAAGCCGGCCCCATGTGGCCTTTTGCAGTCTCTGTAAATCGTATAAGCCATCTTCCGTCTGGGGCCAGTAGCCCTCCGATCCTGCCGTTGCCGGCGCATCCAGCACTTCACGGAACACATTCGGATACCGACCGACCGCAGGTATCAATTTGCGGGGCATGTTTATGGTCTCCCTGCCCTTCCATCGCCAGTACTCGGCGTGACCGTCCGCCATCGAGAGAGTTGTCCCGTCATGATGGCGTACCGGTGGAACACTGTGAGAACTCCACTTGGGATAGAGATAATGGACGTAGAAGTCATTGCCAGACGGTGTCTGGCCCATATCTATGAAGACCGCACGCTGACCCGCTCCCGGGCTGACGATGTCCGTCAATCTCGTGAGGCGCAGCACAGTGCTGCCGACGCGTTTACCGAATCCCGCCGTGTCCGACGTGCCGCTCCTGTACTTGATATACGTTCCTTCTACGAGGTCGCCGTTAGCGGCGATGACCGTTGTGTATGTGGCTGCATGACCCTTCCGGCCCCGGGGGCAGCGGTAAACGTCCACATCCTTAATCCAGGGCCAAAACGCGCCTTTATTAGGATCCTCAATCAGCACGGACCGGCTCTGAGGGAACAAAAAGGCCGTCCCCAGCCACCCTTCTTGAAATACGGTCGTGACCCGTCTGCCGTTACCAGCAGGCCCGCTTCTCATAAAGGGCCTCCCAGAGACGATCTTACCATCATATTGCGTGGCGTAAGCCCTCCAAGCCAATGTAAGCTGCCGCAGATTGCTCAAACAGACCGCCCGCTGGCCTGATTCTCGGGCGCTGCGCAGTGCGGGAATGATCAGCGCTAACAAAAGAGCAATGACCGCAATTACCACCAGAAGCTCGATTAACGTAAAGGCACCGCGTGCGATTCTCGACTTGTGGCTTGTCATTCCGCACTTGATGCGGAATCCAGCGACCTGGGGTGACTCTGGATTCCTGCTTTCGTAGGAATGACATCCAATACTTGACTTGTTATGTAGCATTAGTAATCCTTAAATTCTCTCATCCACGGCGGCCAGTCTTCCGGCTGGACGCCGCCGGCTTTCGTCTGCGGATTGACGGTGTCGCGATTGTTCATCTGGACCGATACAGTTGAATGTCGTCAAAGAGCATTTTGCCCGAACCGCCGGCCTGGATGTTGTTCTTATCCCCGAAACAAATTGCAATGGAACTGATATTGCCAAGGTCCGCGCCGGCGAACGCCTGAAGCTCGATAGTCCATTGCGTCCATGTATCCAGCCGTACCGCCTCCGGATTGTCGTGATAGACTGTGGAACTGCCGTTGAGAACGATGCTCATCGGCGCCGGGGCGTTGGACCTGTCGCCGTAGAACCACAGCGACAGTATTTCAGCGCCTTCTTCGGTCCAGTTCAGCGGCGGGTCCAGCGGAAGTTCCGCTTTCGAGAACTTGAAAAGAGTGTCGTAGAAATACGGCATAGACTGGGTGCCGCCGTGAACGATATTTCGTTCGGCATAAGGCGGATTTTCATAACCGACGACGGCGCCGTTTGTCGCTCGATTTGCATATCCGTCCAACCACGCATCGAATATCCTGTTACTCGCGGGGTCGCCGGGGTCAAGGTCGTTGTAAGACTCAAAATCGTCGATTATAACGTAACTGTTTTTCGACAGGGCCCCCGGACCTCCCGCCAGCCAGTTCTCGGCAAACTCTTTCAAATCGTGATAATCAACTTTGCCGTCCTGGGTAAGGTCCGCGCCTCGACACCAGAAAAAGCTGCTGTCGATATCGAGCCAGCGGTCGGCAAGAATGGCAAAATCCCCGGAGTCCACCTGCGCATCGCCGTCAAAGTCTCCCGTTCGGAATTGCCACACGAATTGAGGATAGTTCGACCCTTCACAGATGCTCCAGATATTCTCTGTTCCGTTTGTGGTCTCTGCCACGAAATCCCAGCCGGCGTGCAGGAACGTCTCCTGCCTTTGCATCTCGGCCGTGGTCCTGCCGTTGGCGTTGTCGCAGCCTGTGCCATACACTTCTCGCCCACACATATTGTTTCGGCCGCTGGTACGAACATCCCAGAAAGAAGTCCTGACACTACCCTCATCGTTGAATCCCACAAGACCGCCAACATCGGTTGTTCCTGTAACCCCGCCAACGGAATAGCAATCGCTGATTTTGCCGGGCCATGTATTGACACCTGCCAGGCCGCCAACGCGACCGTTGCCTGTAGCGTCGCCCGCGGCGTAGCAATTGCTGATTATCCCAGTATTGCTGCCCGCCAGTCCGCCGATGTTGGAGTCCCCTGAAACCAGGCCGCTCGAATAAGAGCCGGTGAGCGTACCTCCATTTTGTCCAACCAGCCCCCCGACACTCCTTTTTCCTGAAATGTTGCCTGTGGCCGAGCAGTTGGAAATTATGCCGGAACTGCTTCCCGCCAGTCCGCCTGCTGGATATTCTTGTGCCGACACTGCGCCGGTGGCCATTGAGTTGGTGATTGTTCCGGAATAGTTTCTTCCCACCAGGCCGCCGATTTGTTTATTCCCTGAAACGTTGCCTGCAGTATAACAATTGTCGATTGCGCCGCGGTGATACCCCGCCAGACCGCCCGCCTCTTCATCTCCCGAGACCCGGCAAGTTGCATGGCAGCTATTGATTTGGCCATCCTGATTGTATCCCACCAGGCCGCCGACATATTTCTTTCCTGAAACCCTCCCGCCTTCGACATAGCAGTTCGTGACAATTCCCGCATCGAGATAGCCGACCAGCGAGGCGACATAACTTCCTTCTCCGGCCTGGATATTCGGATTGATCAGTCCGAGGTTCTTGATCTCGGCGCTGGAGTCCATGACGTATCCGAAGAGTCCTGTATAATCACGTTTTGTGGTAGTGAACCTTGAGATTCTCTTGCGGTTGCCGTCGAATACTCCGCGAAAGGGATTTGTCTTGGCTGTCCCGATAATCTTGAAATCCCCTCCCGAATAGACACCCAGGTCGATATCAGCCATAAGTTTGAAATGTTTGTCCCAGTCCTTCCGATCTGCGCCGATGGCGTTCATCTGTTCGGCGGTATAGATCAGATAGGGGTTGTTAGGTTCGCCCGTGCCGCCGCCATATTTTGCCCCGGCCGGCAAGCTCAATAGACAAATAATGAATAATCCAAGTAAAGGCTTCATTAGCGTGTTTTCTTCTGTTCTATTTTGCATCTGGCTCTAATAATCCTTAAATCCTCTCATCCAATAGGGCCAGTCCTCGGGCAGAACACCGCCGGCCTTCGTCCAGGGACCTGTTGTGACGGATTCGTCATCCCATTTCAGGGTCCACAATTCTTTGAGCCCGACTCTCCTGGCAGACCAATCCAGAAACAGGCTGTTGATATACCCGTTGTGTCTGTTTATGCAGAAGGTCTGAAAGCCGTCGTTCTCCCTCCTCGGTGGTGGATCGGTATTGCGATGCCTGCCCATACGGTTGGGACTATCGAGAATAATCGGGACATTGGCGTTCCCCCTGGAGAGAAAACTGTCGATGCTCTTGGGAAATGCCGTGACGTTGAAGCCGTAGCTGCCGCGAAACGGCGGAGGGGGACTCGTAATCTTCCACGCTTGGAAGGTTGATCCGCTCGCCCATCTTATCTCGTACGATCCGTAGGGACCCCTGCCGCTGGAACGACCTGTTGTGGGGCCCGGCCTGATTTTGACGGCCATCGGGCAGCAGGCGATTCCCCTCGTGACAACCTTCTGGAAAACCTGAGGCCTGTTGGGATCGCCCGGGGGCAGCCACGAGCCTCGGAAGAACCAGAGAACCGTCCCGCCGCTCAGTACCGGAAGCCGTCCCTCGTTATCGTCGGTGTACAGAGCCATTACCGACCCCCATTGCCTGAGGTTCGCCTGGCAGAGAACAGTCTTGGCCTGCCTTCTGGCCTTCTGCAGCGAAGGCAGCAGCAGCGCCAGCAACAGCATGACCACGGAGATCACCACTAGAAGCTCTATCAGCGTAAAGCCTCCGCGAATAAGTGCGGCGCTGCGCCTGTCATGTCGAGCGGAGTCCCGGCCGTATCGGGACGGAGTCGAGACATCCGGCCGCGAGCGAAACGTGCCTCCCGTTCGA
>JBDREF010000180.1:0-7082 GCA_043820045.1 Planctomycetota bacterium
CCCGCGATGGTCGCCTGCAGAGCCAGGCCGGATTCGGTCATCGAGAATACTTCGATGCCTGAGCGGATGTCTCCTTCAGCGCTCAGCTCACCTCCGCTATCGCCGGCTTTGGCGGCGGCATCGGCGTGCGCGCCGACGTCCCAGCCGCTCTCGACGAACTTATCGAGCGTGGCTTTGTCCTTATAGATCATCACGACCCGGTAGTCCTTCACACCCAACCCAAGCCCGACACCGCCCAGCGCCATTTTCATGTATGTACGTTTCCCGGTTGCATTGTCCACTACTACGCCGTAGCCGCCTCCGGCGCTGGCAAGAATCAGATTAACGTTGGCGTTGCTGAAGGTGCCGTAGCCCGCTGCATTTTTGATCTTCTCCTTAGTCTCAGGGGCCTCTCTGTACAGTCTATCGAGCGTCTCCTTTTCCATGTCCATCACGGCCTGCCGTTTCTCCGCAACTGTCAACTTCCCCCGCGGACCACAGCCACCAATAACAGCAATGACTGCCACGCTCAGAACCGCCTTTAGTGTCCATTTGCTGTGCATTTTCTTCTCCTTAATCCACCAGCAACTTCCTATTTGGGTCGCAAAACAGCATTGGCGAGCCCTTCAACGGGATATTCTACAGAATCCTCTCGGAAATGTGCGATTCTTTTTCCACTCGTTTTGGGCCTTCGGCAAAATAAGCCGGATAGGCGTATGCGCCGGTCGCCAATACCAAGGCTCTTTCCTGATTGCCGCCCCAAAAAATGGGCATTTTTGCCCATATTAAGCACCCCTCTTCCGAAAGTTCCCAAGAGAAAGAAAATTATGTAAAAATAGGCACTTAGGGATATTTTGGCAGTTTTCTGCTTGGCAAGCTATTGTGGTTCCACTATAATACACTGATGATTGTAACTTGAAGTGACCTGAGGAAATACAGAGTAAATGACACTGGCAATTGACTTTTGAAATCGTCTTTGTTAGGAGACTCTTCCTCTTGCCAAGAAGTGTTTCTTTGATGGACAATTGACCATTTTCGAGACGGAAAACACTTCGCAGAGCCTTTTCAGCGGCGAAGTCAAGGGCTCATCACGAGATGCTCGTTGGGTCACTGCAGGGAGCGCAGGGTGGAAATAATCCTTCAATCTTTCAAGGCATTGGGGCGGTATCTCGGCCAGCCGTGAAGCATTACCTGAATGCCGGCAAGGCATTATCCTCTTCGGAACGGATGAAACAGAGTTTATATCAGGTGTGTAGATGAGAAGGCTGACCCTTCTGTTTCTCATTTTGTTTGTGTGTCTATCTCAAGCCGGGCGGCTGGCCGCCCAGGTGACCGAGGAATGGGTATTGAGGTACGACGGTCCGGGCAATGCCGGCGACTATGCCAGGGCCATGACTGTGGATGATGCGGGCAATGTCTATGTAACCGGATACAGTTACGGGACCGACAGCCACTACGACTACGTCACGGCAAAATACGACTCCTCCGGCAACCAGTTGTGGTTAGCCATGTACAACGGCCCCGGAAACTACTATGACGACGCCAGGGCCATTGCAGTTGACGTCTTGGGCAATGTTTACGTTACCGGCTACAGTTACGGGCAGGGCACCGGCTCCGACTACGCTACTATTAAATACAATCCCGACGGCGTCGAACAATGGGTGGCAAGGCACAACGGCCTGGCAAATGCCAACGACGTCGCTTATACACTCGGCGTGGATTCTCGCGGCAATGTCTATGTAACAGGTGAAAGTGACAACAACGGCTCCCGCCTCGATTACGCCACAATCAAATACAATCCCGACGGCATAGAACAGTGGATGGCAACATATGACGGCCCCGGAAATCATCAAGACAGCGCCAGAGCAATGAAACTGGACGCTTTGGATAATGTCTATGTAACGGGATGCAGCTACGGCGACGGCAGTACCATGGAGGACTACGCTACGATAAAGTATGATTCAAACGGCGTCGAGCGATGGGTGGCGAGATACGCGGGTCCGGCGAGTCATCCAAGTTCGGCGTATGATATCGCCCAGGCAATTGCCGTTGATACTTTGGGCAATGTTTACGTAACCGGATACAGTGACGGTGCGGGTACCAGCTATGACTACGCCACGGTTAAGTACAACACGCACGGCGTCGAGCAGTGGGTGGCAAGATACACCGGCACGGGAAACAAGTATGATTACGCACAGGCAATAGCACTGGACAAGCAGGGCAACGCCTATGTAACGGGATACAGCTTCAACACCGGAACCAACCATGACTTCGCAACGGTAAAATATGATTCGGCCGGCAGAGAGCTTTGGGTCGCGACATACAACGGCCCGGGAAACAATAACGACCGCGCCCAGGATATAGCCGTGGACGACGCTGGCAACGCCTACGTCACCGGATACAGTTTCATCGGCAGTAACCTGTACGACTATGCGACGATAAAATATGATCCGGCCGGTAACAGTCTCTGGACGGCAATATATAACGGGCCCGGAAACGACTGTGATTACGCCTACGCCATAGCACTCGACAAGCTGGGCAACGTCTATGTCGCAGGCGGCAGCGTCGGCGACGGCAGCCGCTACGACCTTGCCACAATCAAGTACTCGCAGGAGAACACCCGCAAAGGCAGCAAGGTCGAAGTCCTTACCTCGAACGTGGGCGCGACGATAACGTTCGACAGGGTCGTCGGAGGCGGCAGCACGACAGGCATCCTGACGCAGCACGGCCCGCTCGGGCCGGCAGGACTCAAGCTCGTCCCCGCCGGAATGGCTTACGACATGAACACGACAGCCGTAATTACCGGCCCGATTCAAATAGCTATCAGATATGACGACTCCGAACTGACCTGGGCACAGAAAAACACCATTGTGCTCTGGCGATATGAAGCACCAACGAACGAATGGGTGGACATAACTACAGGCATCGACGCCGACGACAACATCATCTACGGCGAAACCTACGACTTAACGTTCCTGGCAATCACCGTAACGCCGTAAACGCTGCCGTTCGCCCCGGCGGCAAATCAGCCAAGCCCTATCCCGCTGCCAAGCTCGCTCGAATTGTTAGCTTTTTCCTCGATTGAAATCTTCTCGAATTCCAGCGGCTCCAACTGAACGTTATCCCATTTGCTGTTCATAAAAGCTCCAGTCATAGCTGTCTCATTGCCTGATATTTTACTCAATGTTTCAGGTCTTGCTGCCATTACTTTTCCTTCTCACCATTTCGAAAATGTCTCCGAGCGTGGTGTTCGACGTGAAACGACCTGAGAGGTCTTCTCCGTAAGCCTTTTCGAGATTCATCTCGAAACACTCCAATTCCATTGAGTCGCAAAGGCTGCCGGGCGGATATAGTGCCGCATAAACATCCATCACTTTGTCATTGGGCCTGAATTTGAGACGCCTGCGACTGCTGAAAGCAAATGCATCCACAAACAATTCCAGAAAAGAACGAATTTCCTCCTTCGAACGGTCTGGAAACAACCTTCGCCATTCTCGACCCATGCATGGCCGAGACCAGTACTTCCGGATACGCTTCCGGGAGATTAACTCATGGGCGAAACCCCAGAGTAACCCAACGCCAACCGGGAACCAAGAGAAGAGACTGCCCTTCATTTTTATAAACTCCTTCCAAGTCTCCTGTGGTGGGGAAAGCCCCACCTTACCTTATTAATAGGACCGTCCTAATCACGAAACTATACTTAAGATGCTTACGTCTGCTCGCTGTTCGGAAATTTACTTTATTTAACCGTGACTCTCAAGAGAAAAAGAGAGGATACGAGCCACGGAACACCACGTTCTGCTCAGAAATAGAGTTTCTTTTTTGTCATGTCGAGCGCAGCCGAGACATCTGGATATGTGCAATAATTGGCGCTCGTACGCAGATTTCTCCACTGCGGCCCGCCGTTGGCGAGCCTCCGGTCGAAATGACAGGTTGGCATCTCGCATTTCGTGAATGGATTGCTCGTTTTCGCTCCGAACGAATCAGCGGCATTGGGGATATCGGAAGCATTGAACAAGGTGGTCGTTGACCATGCCTGTCGATTGCATGAAGGCGTAGCAGATTGTCGAACCGACGAACTTGAAGCCACGCTTCTTGAGGTCTTTACTCATGGCGTCCGATTCGGCCGACGTAGCTGGGATATCCTTAAGGGCTTTGCACTCATTGCGGATAGTGGTCCCGTTGACGAATTGCCAGATATACGCATCGAACGAGCCGAATTGGGCCTGCACCTCAAGGAAGGCGCGTGCGTTGGTCACCGCAGATTCGACCTTGAGCCGGTTGCGGACGATGCCCGGGTTCTTGAGCAGTGAGGCAATTTTGCGCTTATCGTAACGGGCGATTTTAGCTGGGTCGAAATTGTCGAAAGCCTTGCGGTAATTTTCCCGTTTATTCAGGATGGTCTGCCAGCTCAGGCCCGCCTGTGCGTTATCGAGTAGAAGAAACTCTAACAACTTGCGGTCGTCGTGAAGCGGCGTGCCCCATTCGGTATCATGATATTCGATCATGAGTTCGTTTTCCCCCGGCCAGGGGCATCTGTTTTTCATAAGTGACGCTCCAATTTATGAATCTTTGCCGGCTCAGACGATCTGGGCGTCGAATTTGCATAGCTGGCAGAAATCCTTCATCCGGTGCTTGTAGTCGCCGTAGAAGAATATCTGGTGAAAGCCGGGGAAGCTGAGTACCTCCTGGTGGCCGTCGAACTTGACCTTGACCGACACAACGCATCCCCCCGCCGGGGGCACATCGATATTCTCAAGGACAGAGCCGGCTGAGATAAGGACCTGCGATGGCGAGCTTCCGTCCGCCTTGCCCGGCAGCAGGTCTATGCTCGTTACCCGCTGCCCGATGCGCCACAGCGTGCGCGGTACTGCATCCCGGTTGCCGTGGTGGTGCATCAGATCGAACGGCTCGGGCCCTGAGCCGAAGCCGTTAAGCCGCGTGGGACACGAACAATGCGCGCCGATGATCGAATCGTCGGCGGTATCGGCCACCGGGTCCTGCTGAAAGCCGGGCCTGTCGAACAGGTACTGTGTCATGATGTGCGAGGCGACCGCGCCGTAGTCGGCCTCGCATGCGGCGGGAATGCCGTCGTCGTTCATGCGCGACCAGGCGATGCAGGGCAGGCTTACCTTGATTTGCCCCAGCGCCCCGAGACAATCCATCGTTATGGCATCGGCCTGCTCGGCTTCGAGAATTCTGCCGGCAACGTAGTAGCTCTTTACGCCGTTGATGACGTCCTGCCGCGTCGCGTCCGTCACTCTGCGAGCCCGCCGCAGGTAATCGTTGGCCATCGCCAGAATCTCTTGGCTGTCGGGAGTCTGGTTGTAGTACTCGATAAACGTCGTTGCCGGCACAACACGCATCGTAATTCCCGTATCGGCCAGAAGCGCTTCGGAGCGAGACTTGCCTTTTATCACGACGCATCGCGTCCGTCGCATCTTGGCCGCAGCGCAGAGCATCTTCATGCCGTAAGCCGCCTGGCTGAAGTCATCCGTCGAATAGATGACGCAGCCTGGAGTCTCGACCAAATTTATTGTGTTGGTCGTAAAAGATGTGCCTAACGGCGAATAGATAATCGACGGAATGTCGCTCTGAGCAACCTTTTCAGCGGTCGGCCAGGCGTGCTGCTGACGATCCATCATGACCAGCACGAGCCCGTCGGCATTTTCTGCTTGCGCCTCGGCAATCCACCTCTGCCCCTCCGCCAGGCTATAGATCGGTTCGCTGCGCAGGTCGAGCCCGGCTCCGAGCTTCTCTGCGGTGCTCTTGATTTTCTCGGTGTACATCCTTATCGCAGCGGCGCCGTCATAAACGGCCCCTGGCCAGAGCATGCCGTACTCGCCTTTTCTCCGGACAAAGGCTGCTTTTATCGTCGGGACATATCTGGACGCCGGGCCACAGACGCGGATCGGATTCTGTGTCACCATCGGCTCTTTGACTAATGCGTTACAGCCCTGCAATAAAACCGAACCTGCCGCCAATCCTGCCGCGCTGTGGATGAACTGCCGCCGGTTGATAGGATGATTACAGTTGCATTTCAGAGGACATCTTCCCGAACTCATCTCTTTCTCCTGCAAAATAGGTTGCAATTCACAGGATATGATACGAGTGATCGAACAGAATTGCAAGACTTTCGACGCATTCAGGAGAGACCTATGGAGACCCGCTTGGCTACCTACGATCCCTCCAGAGGCCAGAAGACGGTGTCGCCGTTGTCGGCCCACTTCGTGGGTTGGCCGCTTCTGTTTTTACCGGGTTCGCCGTCGTCGTCAGTGAAATTTTCGCCGACGCTATAGAGAGTAAAATCGTCTTCCGTCTTTCTATAGACTAAGGGCTTATCGCTGAACGGGTCCATCGGCAGCTCTTTCAGCCGCCCGGCTGAAACCAGCTCGGTCAGAGCCGCCGGGTACCGGCCCTTTTCCAGCCGCCACTGCTTGACGGCCAGAATTGTTACCGTTGCCTCGTGCAGTAATTTGCCCCGATAAACAATCTCGGAAGCCCGCTCGGAAGCCGGCATGAAAATTCCGATCAGGAAATACTTGTAGTTCGGCCAGAACCCATGCATCATTATCTCATTGTCCAGACTGATCCCGGAGACATGCCTTTGGTAAGGAGTCATCCCAGCAATCTTGTCTGCCTGCTCGTATATCTCATTGACTTTGTCTATCGTTGCATCCCGCCGTGCGTGAACCATACATACGGCAGTCTCTAAAGGCATAAGATATTTACGGTCACCATCGTCAAGACCGGGAGATTCCCTCAATTCAGGCCAGTACTCCGGCGTCAAATGGCCTCCGCCCGGGCCTCCCTCGGTAAAAGAACGCTGGATGACATCCATGAAGGCGAGCCGCTCCCCTTCCATGCTCATCAGCGGGTAAACATCGGGATAAATCTGCGCCAATTTACGTCGGACCTGTTCGATCTCGGCGGCGGACAGGGATTGTGTGCTTATGATTTGTAGTATCTCATCGTGGCCGGCCCTGCTTATAGCCTGGGCCACAAGCTGCTCCAGGAGCGTTGCCTTCTGATTCCAGTGACTTGCCGCGCGGACCAAAGCAACACAATTTTCGAGGCTCTCCCCAACGCGATTCTGGTACCGA
>JBDREF010000181.1:0-5038 GCA_043820045.1 Planctomycetota bacterium
GAAAACTTCCGTCCACGGCTTGATCTGGCCTAATTCAGCCCGTTTTCTGCCGTATCCGACGTCCGCCGGCGCACCTAAGTACTCCATGAATTTCACAAGCTCTTCCTTATGCAGCGTCCCCGGCAGACAATACCACGGCTCGGCCCCCACGTATGCGCTCAGCTCGTACATTTCATGCAGACTGTACGGGTCGGTCTGGTGACTCTGATAGGGTCCGTATTCCCGGCTTTGCCGGTTAGAATACGAATACGACTGCATCGGCGGAGCAATCGAATTGTCGATTGTGCTGCCGCCGGTTTGCAGATACCTGATAGCTCCGGGATTGAATTGCCTGATCGCCGCAATCAGATCGTCCCGAAACGCCGTCGGATTCGAGTCTCCCTCCATCCAAAGCTCGATATCATCGACCAGCACATCTCCTCCGGCCGCTTCGAGCCTGAAAAGCAGATGATCGTCGCTCCCCTCCGAGCTGTCCTGCGGCACTTTATCGACAACGATAATCTGGTCGTACAGCCTCCATCCGGTGCCGAGTTCGACCTGCTTTGCCTCGCCCCACTTAGATGCTCCGATGGTGAGCTTGGGGCTGCCTGTTTTCGCCTTGGCCCAGAACCGAACATGCCACCGGCCGTTCAACTCGCCGTATCGATGATAATGCGTACTCAGCAGATAGTGAGCCTTGCCGGCGGAGCCTTTGAGATTCAGTGCCGCATGCCCGAATACCCCGGGGGGCACGTCGCCGATGGATATTTCATTGTTCTTGGAAGTCCAGTATCCGTCCAGGCTGCGAAACTGCCCGTCCTCCAGTCTGAATGCCTCTACGAGAAGCCCGCCGTTAGGAGGTCCCAGCTCGACCTTCTTGTCGAACTCAATGTACATGAAATCCTGCATCTTGCCCTGGTGCATTACCTTCTTCGAGCTGACGGCCTTGATCTTGCCGCTGATGCCTTTTGACGGCCCGGAAAGAATCGTATAGTAGCCATGCTCGGCCATCAAATCCTGCCACCACTGCGGCTGACTGAACCACGAGGTTGCCCCGTATTCATCCTGGCTGGGCCCGAAATGACACTGCCGGTACGCCGTACCTTCGAAGTTCTCATGGGCGCGTTTCTTGGCCAGTACCGCACCGGAGTAGTATGAGTCACCACCAAGATTGATTCCGAATCGGACCGTGTCCTTCACAAGCACAGTATCGGTCAACTCCACGACAGTTGCATCGGCCGTTGCGGCTCCTGCTGAGGCTCCAATTGAAGTTGCGAGAATGACAATTGCAGATATTCCAAATCTTATGAGTCTCATGGGCTGCTTACTCACTCTTCGCCTGTGCCTTATCGACGGGTTACTGTACAAGTTCCATTGTCACACATATATCAGATTTGCGCCGGCAAGGCAACTCATATGACCTTCTGTTGGAACATTCCTCAAGGACAAATACATCTTGAGAACAGGCCGGCACACGAGTACAATTATGCAAGTTCGAAACTGTTCTTTAGTAAGGAAGGAAACCATGTTAAGAAGACATATCGGCTGCTGCGTTTCGCTCTTGTTACTCACTATAGCCATAGCCTCGGCCCAGACTGCCGGGATGAAGCCTTTCACCATGGATTGGCGTGACAATAAGAACTCGCTTGTGAATCTATCGTTTCTTCTGGATGCTCCGGCGGGTAGAGATGGATTCATACGTTCAGAAAATGGGCACTTGGTAAAACCGAACGGCCAGCGTTTTCGCATTTGGGGGATTAACTTCACGGCCGCATCATGCTTTCCATCCAGGCAAGACGCCCCTGTCGTCGCAGCGCACCTGGCCCGCTTCGGCATCAATTGCGTCAGATTCCACTTTCTCGATTCGAACTGGTCGGGCGGCCTTTTCGTCAAAGGCAGGGACGATACGCGTGCCCTGGATCCTCGTCAGCTCGACCGGCTGGATTATTTTATCGCCGAGCTGAAGATGCGAGGTATCTACACGAATCTGAATCTCAACGTCGGAAGAAACTACCGAAAAGGAGATGGAGTAAAGGACTACGACTATCTCGGGCTTGCCAAGGTAATAAATTACTTCGACGACCACGTTCAAATGCTGCACAAAGAATACGCCGACCAGCTTTTGACTCACCACAACCCCTACACCGGCAGCGAGTACCGCAACGAGCCGGCGGTCCTCATCGTCGAAATCGTAAACGAGAATTCCATCGTGGAGGCGTGGTTCAGCGACCGGTTGCTTGGAAAGAACACAATGAGAAATCCGGGCACGTGGACCGACATCACGGCCTCGTACGCAGTTCAGTTGACGGAAAAATATAACGCATGGTTGAGAGAGAATCTGAGCAAGACCGAGCTTGCGGAACTGCGCCGAATCGCCGGCGTTGGAGAAGGCGAGCCGATTCTCAGATTGACGAAGGACCAGTTCGACAAGGCCCCTAAAGAGCAGTTCTACCGTGAAGCCGCATTTTATATGGAGTTGGAGGACACGTACTTTCAATCGATGTACGACCACCTGAAAAAGCAGCTCGCAGTCAAATCGCTGGTCGCCGGAACGAGCGACCACAATCACTGGAAGACCGGCTATCCCCTGCTCGCTTCGACGTCAAAGCTGGATGTTGTCGACGGCCATGTATATTGGCAACACCCGAGCTACTTAACCGACCCCAAAACAGGACAAAGAACATTCTCGATCCCCAACACGCCGATGGTCAACGAACCATTCAACTCGACCGTGGTGCAGCTTTCCCGCTCGGCCGTTGCCGGCAAGCCGTACACGATTTCGGAAACCAACCATCCGTTTCCGAATGAATACGCCTGCGAGGGTATCGGAATACTTGCGGCGTATGCGTCCTTTCACGATTGGGACGGAATATTCTTCTACACTTTCGAGCACAAAGACCCGAACGACTGGAAAGACAAAATGCCCGGGCACTTCGAGATTCGCCCCGACCCCGTAAAGATGACAAACCTCGCAGCCTGTGCGCTGATGTTCATGAGAGGCGATATTCGCCCTGCACTGAGGACGGTCGAGAGGAACTACACAACCGAACTGATATACGAGGGCATCCGCTCGGCATCTTCGCAGCGCCCTTATTTCACGCCGGGGTTCCCCCTGTCGACCCCTTTGGAACATACGACGCGCATCGCCTCATTCGACTATGAGCCCGGCCATTATCAGGACACCGAAGCCACAAGCCCCATAGCCTCGGACACAAACGAGCTTGCATGGTATTATCCTCCACAGCAGAAGGGCCTGGTTACCATCGAAACAGAGAAATCACAGGCTCTCATTGGCTTTGTCAAAGATGACAACAAGACGCTCAAGAACCTGTCAGCATCCGTGGAAAACGAATTCTGCTCGATCATCATGACGTCTCTGGATGGAGAACCGATAGCCAGCTCGCGCAGTCTGCTTCTGGTCGCAACGGCGCGCTCGGCGAACAGCGGTATGCAGTGGAACGCCAAAACAACCTCTCTCGATAGCTGGGGGGACGCACCTCTCGTCATTGAGCCGGTCAAAGGGCAAATCAGTCTTCGCAACCTCAAGCCTTACAAGAGCGCCGAAGCATTCGCCCTGGACGGCAAGGGCAAATCACTTGGAAAGTTGCCGACCCCTGGAGCTGCGAACAGCCTCACGATAACCGTTGGCGAACCGGCGACTGTATGGTACCTAATCAAAATCAAAAGGTGAAAGACCGCCGCGGACAACACCGCTGCCTTCTACGCACGGTTCACTGTTTGGTGATGACGAAGCATTATTCAGCTTGAGCATGTGCAGAAGACGGTTTTTGGTAAACAGTACCGGGAGTTCAATATGATAGCCCTGCTGACAGACTTCGGCCAGGGTGAATATGTGGGCGTGATGAAGGGCGTGATTTGCAGCATTCACGCAGATGCGAAAATCGTCGATCTCTGCCACGAGATCACACCCCAGAAAATTATCGAAGCCTCCTGGCTGCTGAAGAACAATTACAGGTACTTTCCGAATGGCTCGATATTCTGCTGCGTAGCCGATCCCGGCGTCGGTACGGCCAGGAAGGCGCTAGCCGTGAAAACCGCCAGCTACTATTTTGTCGCCCCGGACAACGGCCTGCTCTGGGAAACGCTCAAAGAACAGAAAACAATCGATATAAGAGAGATTCCCGTCCCCCGGAATGCCAGCAAAACATTTCACGGCCGCGATGTATTCGCCAAGGCGGCGGCGGAGATAGATTTGGGCCGTTTCGATACATTAGGCACGAAAACGGAAGGACTCGAAAAGCTGGAACTTTATTTAAACGCAAGAGTGGGAACCGTTGTGAGAATTGACAGTTTCGGAAACGTAATCACTAACTTACCCAGAGAGGACAAGACCACGTATTCCGTGAATTTCGAAGGTCATAGCCACCGGATGAACTTCTATCCCAATTATCACGCGGCAAAGGATGATGAATTATTCCTCGTAGAAGGATCGTGCGGCACTCTGGAGATAAGCCTTAAGAACGGCAGTGCGAACGACAGGCTGCATCTGGACTCGGCAGCGAGAATAGAAATATCGTAGAAGATGAAATACCGCGCCTATATAGACATAGAAACGACGGGACTGAGCCGGCATTATGCCGATTTGACGGTCATCGGAATCGCCCTCGAAAAGGACGGGCAATGCCGCGTCGTTCAGTTCCTCGAAACGAGCCTGTCCGAGCAAAGGCTGCTCGCATCGCTGGACGGCGTCGATGAAATCTACAGTTACAACGGCAGCCGGTTCGATCTGCCCTTTATTCGAACCAAGTTTGGCGTGGACCTGAAAGCCTGCTTCAGGCACACGGACCTCATGTACGATTGCTGGCGCAACAATCTGAAGGGCGGGTTAAAGGCCGTCGAAAGAAAGTTGGGCATAAACAGAGGTCTTAAGAATGTGGATGGATACATGGCAGTGAAGCTATGGTACGAATACATTCACGGCAATAATAAGCAAGCCCTGTTAACTTTGCTGGAATATAATCGAGAAGACGTCGTCAACCTGCAAGTGCTCCGGCAAAAACTCGGGGTTGAATAACGAGGTTTATATGGCGAAGCTGAT
>JBDREF010000182.1:0-5279 GCA_043820045.1 Planctomycetota bacterium
TTGAGTTTCTCCATATTTCCCAAGGGCTGCCATCTTGGAAGACGATTTGCTCCGTTTCCTTCTTGCCCTCCAACGCACCGTTCTTGATGATCAAACACTTGTAGCTGTAGGGATCATGGTCATAGTCTGATGTCTCTGCGCAGGTATCGTCACCCGGCTCGTGTGACTCATGGTCACAATAATAGTATCGCAAAGTCTGGCTGCCTCTCCTGACGCCAGAAACTCTCAATCTGCCATCAGGATTTGCAACATACGAGCCAGCAACTCCTTCATCCACGAAAGACTGCCCGTCAAAGGAGATGGCCATATTCGCAGCATCGGTCCCACTCCCCTCGATAGCACCGGAGACAGAAATCACTACAGTTTTTGACAAGCCTGGTGGCGAAGGTGGTTTTCCTGCATGGGCTGACACGGCGAGTATTGCCGCAACAAGAACGACCGAAAGGACGATTGCTGAGACTACTTTTGCCTTTTTCATGATGAATACTCCAATGTAGTAGATTATTGATACAGTGTTGCCAACGCAACCTCTGGTTACAAGTTAGCTCCCTAAGCGATGATTGTCAACTTTGATGACTACATGTTTTCTGAGATTTGCATTAACCGCACCATCTTTGTTTGGTTCATCCGGTTAATGGATAGGTGGCCCGCACAGATCGGGGCCTTGGAGTTGGTTCGAGAGAAAAGTCGTTTGGGCAGAGGCTCAGATTTGGGCACGTGGGGGGAAATCTGTGCCTCTGGGGCCCCGAACGATTTTTCTCGGTCGTATGACACACCAAGACTACCTACTCATTATTCGGAAGAACCCAAATTACCTGAAGGAATTGGTGACCAAGAGCAGTGGCCTTTTTTGTCCAATTACCCTTTTCGGTCGAGAGACCGGGCACTTCTGAGAAGAGAATGTCCGGCAGGAGCACGAAGTTCCCCGCGGATCCCTTGAATCTGAGGATCGCGCCAAATACATGTTTGCGATCCTTTGAAAGGACAAGCGGTGTGGTAACAGTTCCAGTAATCATCACTTTGTAGACAGACAGTTCGCCGAATGCGTCCCAGTATCTCCGGATGATAGCAGCTTTGTCCGAAAGAATCATTACACAGCCAGACCCTGTGGCGATCTCAATCCCTGATGGCAGAACATCATAGTTACAACAGGGCTCAACGACACGAGTCGTTCGTGTGTTCCGTCCGGCGCCGGAGTATGTACGTTGCCCAGAATCAACGAATACGTCGTGCTTGTCGTTGAGCAGAATGAATACTGTCTTGCCAGAATCTACGGCGATCCAAAGTTCGCGACGCCAGTGGGCTATCCGCTCTTTCAGTTTGAATGATGCATGCTCCCCGTAGCAACGTTTACCTTGGTATGATTCGTAGCTGGAGTCGTAAACGTCCGACATATCTGGTCGGAACACAATGATATCAGCATCAAGCAAGGATTTGTCCGAATTAAACCGAACATACTCACCAGCGTCACCCGGAAGCCCAATCCCTACAGTGAAGACTGTTTTCATATTTCATGGCCCAACAATGATTTACACTCTGTATAACACGAGAAACGCAGACTGTCTTTCTGTACGAGAAGTTCTCGTCTGTTCTTTTCAGTTCGTCCCAATATCTCGGCTTTTCGCGACATCCAGGCGCTCTTCGCTCAGTACGAAAATTATAGCATGCCGCGGCTGCGAGAGCAATAGGAAAAAACGCAATTCGTTTTTCGTGTTTCGTGTAGCTAAAACAAAACAGTGGTCAAATTAAGGAAACGCGAGTTGTCATGTCGAGCTTTGTCGAGACATCTGGCTGGGGAAAGGTAAACATGTCTTACTCGCAGCCAGACCCCTCGGCTTCGCTCGGGGTGACAAAATCGCCTGCTCAAACGACATGTCGGCTCTTTTCCATCCATTCAGGCAGAGGCTCACCGGTTGCCAGGCTGTAGGCCGTTTCAGGCGCAATGTCGATTTCGTTATTCCACGTAATTACGCCGAGGTCCTTGTGAATCTCAGCCTTATTAAACACGTCCGGATCGCGAAGTTTTGAGAAAACACCTCCTTTTTCAATAATAGGCTTACAATCGAGAATGCCGGACTTGCCGTCGTCGAAAGTCACCTCTAAATTGAAATTATCCAGGCACTTGATATGTACGACATCGTGATATATCTCAGGCATACAACTCTCCCGGAACCTCATGGGCAGGAGAACCTGCCCATCCTACACCCACTGGTCACCGTCGTCTTTCTGGTTCGGCTCAATGGCCGTTAGGGGGCTTGGCAGCTTTTGATGATGAAGCCGCCGGATTTTTCTTCTCGTTCCAGCTCGAGGATTCCGTGTGCTCCGGCCTCCTCCAGCAGTTGGCCGAAAGACCTAAAGCCGTAGTACGATTCGCTAAAGCCGGGCTTTCGGCGCTTGAGGGTCTGCTTGATCATGGAACCCCAAATCTTCTCCCCCTCGCCGCGTTCCTCAACGAGGGCCTCGTAGGTCTCGACAATCAGGTCCCACGCCTCCTGTTTTTTATCTCCGGCCGGCTGGACGGCTTTGGCAACCGGGCCTTTTGCGGGCTTTCGGCCCGTCTGCCTGTCGGCGGATCTCCTGCGGGGCGGCTGAGGGCGGACGAGGTCATCGTAAAAGATGAACTCATCGCAGTTTGCTACCAGCAAGTCCGAGGCCGAATTCTTGACGCCGACACCGATTACGATTTTGTTGTTCTCCCGCAGCTTGCTGACGAGCGGGGAGAAATCGGAGTCGCCGCTGATGATGACGAAGGTGTCCATGTGCTCTTTCGTGTAACAAAGGTCGAGCGCATCCACAACCATACGAATATCGGCGGAGTTCTTGCCCGACTGGCGCACGTGCGGGATCTCGATCAACTCGAAGGACGCTTCGTGCATCGCCGATTTGAATTTTTCGTAGCGGGCCCAGTCGCAGTAAGCCTTCTTGACCACGATATTGCCCTTGAGCAGGAGCCGCTCGATTACCTTGTCAATGTCGAACTGGGCGCATTTTGCGTCGCGAACACCCAAAGCGATGTTCTCGAAGTCGCAGAAAAGAGCCATGTTCTTCGTCTCAGCCTGATATGTCATTACATGCACCTCCGGTAAATGATTTTGTGCCCATGGTCCTTGAAAATCCTCATAACGGCGGCATCATTGCTTTGCCCGTCACCTCATTGCCTGTCTCGATTCGCCGCCGAACCGCTGTTTATGCGAAGATAATAGCACGGCACGGCGGGCAAAGCAATAGGGCTGGTGAAAAATGGCATCTCGTTTTTCGTACCTCGCAGGGTGTGGTTCTTGCCTCGTCCGAATCTTCAGCGTGGCCGTCAGTTGTCTGCGGCCCCCTACGTTTGCACAGTCTGGACAGGCAACGTACTTGCCTATTTGGACCTTGAATTCTCCCTCTCGCGTACACTCATACACTTCATCAACGAGCTAAGCGGCATGTTCGGCCAATTATTCAGCTTGCTCTTTTTGCTATGAGTTCGCGCACTTTTGGGACGAGATCGTTTGGGATCTCCATGGTCGTCTGGGATGGGTCTTCGTATGCAGCTTCATCCTCAGCAACAGCTTGGTCTTCTGATTGTGATTCGTAGTGTGCAATAACCTCTTGTACGCGCTTCTCGTTCCAATTGGGGGGGAATTTGCTCTGATTCATTTTTCACTTCTCCGTCGACGCCGACGTCGATAAGCCAATAAGGGTTTTCCTGTCAATTCGTATGCAGTAATCACAAATACACTATCCGGTTCCCGATCCGGAACATAGATTACTCTAAGATATCGACCAGTCTCTGTTTGTCCTATGGCAACCCGAGAACCATTGGCCCCCGGACGGTCTTCACCCGCATGGCATAGGACATATTCTACTTCCGATTCATTCACACCATGATTATATATGTGGGGACGCTCGGCCTCCTGATCAATATAGTATCGAGCTTGCACTGCAATTTATCTCCATATTATATTTATCTGAGCCGAGCCTCTGTATTAGCCGGTTTCCATATTAGGCAACCGCGGCCGTTTGGCTGTCCACATAATACGCGTCACTTCTTTCCTCGCAAAGCAGACGCTACGCTCTGTTTGCATCGATCTGCTTCGTTTATAACAAAGATTATAGCATCGCACGACGGGCAAGGCAATAAGAAAAGATCGTATCTTCCCTCGGCTCCACCGGGACCGGCCTTATCTTATTTCTTGATATTTCAGGCGAGTTGGGGTATTTTTGTGTGGGTTGCCGGGTTTGAGAATCCGGGCTGACGATAAAAAGGAGCGAAGCGAAATGGCCAAGACCATGGAACAATTATACGGCGAGAGAATGAAGCGTTACATCACAGCGATGCGGAACGAGAAGCCGGATATGATACCGATTCGGCCGTTTGTCGCCGAGTTTACGGCCAAATACGCCGGCTACACATGCCAGGACGTGGCGCACGATTATAACATGGCCTTCGAGGCGGCGGTAAAGTGCGCGAAGGACTTCGACTGGGACGCCGTCGTCGCGAACATGGTCTATGTCTGGACGGGCCTGGCCCAGGCGGCGGGGCTTCGCTACTACGGCATCCCGGGCATCGGCATCCCGCACACGGTCGGCTTCAACTACATCGAGCCGCCCGAGGAAAAGGCATTCATGAAGGCGGACGAATACGATGCACTTATCGACGACCCGACCGCCTTTCTCTACGAGACCTGGCTGCCGCGCGTCTCCACCGAAGTCAGCAAGATGGGCGAGGCATCCACCTACCGCAACAACCTGGCACTGGTCAAGAGCAGCATGGCAATGCTGCAATACTTCTACGCCTTCGGCCCGCAAATCGCGCGGCTGCGCAGCGAGTGCGGCACAGGCTCGGCCATCGCGGGTATCTTCAAGGCGCCGTTCGACATTATCGCCGACAAGATGCGGGGCTACTTAGGCCTGGTCAGTGACATGCAGACGCAGCCCGACAAAGTGCTGAAGGCCTGCGAAGCTCTCATGCCGCACCTGGTCCACGTGGGCCTGACCACCGCCGATCCGACCAACCAGGTCCCAATCGGCTACTGGATGCACCGCGGCTGTGTGCCGTTCTTTAATCCGAAACATTTCGCGTCCCATTACTGGCCCACGCTCAAGCCCTGCATCGAGGAGTTCTGGAAGAACGGCCACCAGACGCTCTTCTACGCCGAAGGCAGGTGGAAGCATCATTTCGACACCTTCCGCGAGCTTCCTGACCGCAGCATCGTCTATCACTGCGACCAGGACGACATCTTCGAGGTACATCGCAGGCTGCACGACAAGTTCGCCATTAGCGGCGGGCTCCCGAA
>JBDREF010000183.1:0-25345 GCA_043820045.1 Planctomycetota bacterium
CCGAACGGCCGGCTCATGCCCTTTTGGTCGTAGCGGTAGGATTTGTCGGCAGTCTCTTTATTCACCATTTCGGATTTCTCCGCATAGTCGATAGGAATCTGAATAGAATTCTTCCAATGGAGGGCAAACGCTGCGTCTTTGCATTTATGCCCTGGAAGAGCTACGTTCTCATCGCCGTAATGATTGCATCGGGATTTCTGCTTCGGCATTCGCCAATTCCGAAATTGTACTTATCGGTTCTATATATCGGAATCGGTTCGGCGTTAATTCTGTCGAGTGTACGATACCTGCGATACCTGATACTGACACTTAAAGGCAGGCGGTGAGATAGAGCGGGACTTGCTCCACCATAATCATCTCTTCAATCTCTGTGTCGGCAATTTTTCTCATACCATTTGCCCATTAGAGAACGTCTCTATGAATAGACAGACAGAATGTCCTAGTAGCAAGAAAGGTTGGGATACGGATGAAATCGAAACTCATTACATGCAGTTGCCGATGTGCAGCATTCACTATCGCACGACTATTCGTTCTTTCCTGTCTGTTAAACTGTGGTTGCGGGCGGCAAACAACTGCGTCGCAGCAGGTATCTTGCGATGGTAAAGACCTGCAAAAAGAGATGATCGAGCACGTCATCGGAGCAAAGTTGCCGGAATCCGTAAAAAATTGCAGATATCATTCCAAGGACTACGGGATGGGACGTGGCACTGGCTGGGGGTACTTCGAGATATCCAGGAGGGATTTGCGGCGCCTGCTGGATACATCCGATCATCTGCCCGATGCATCCGAACTCGGGCAGCGTTACGGCATCAGGTATAACATAGAACAATACCTGGAGCGAACGGGCGAAAGTATAGCCTGGTGGAAGCCTTTGATACTCCGGAGGCGTCAGTACGGTCAGCACATCATAGACAGCGAGATTGTCAAAGGGGATTTGGGAATTCTCTTCCTTCCGCAGATCGACATCTGCGTCGGCGAGATACGAGATGATTGGATGGGAGTTTACCTTGTCTACAACTGCGGCTGAGGGTACGCATCATTTCCGTTCGGTGGGGCGAGTTCCACCATAATCTTCTGGAAAACGCTTTCAAATTTCGTAAGAATCTTAAGAACCTGTCGCTGTTCGGACATGTAATTATGTTGTTAATCGGGGGTAGATGTGCGATATCGCATGTAAAACACGTTATGGAATTTGAAGGAAAGGGTTCGAGCATGGTCAGGCAATCGATGATTCTTGTAGTTGCGGCATTTTCATTTTTGACTAACGGCCGGGCGGCGGGAGACTGGGCCGGTTTTCGCGGGCCGGGTGTGCGGGGCAGCAGCCCGGAGACGGACCTTGTCACTACCTGGAGCGAGACGGAGAACCTCAAATGGAAGACGCCGTTGCCGGGCCCCGGTTCGTCGAGCCCTATCGTCCGGGGCGATAAGGTCTTTGTGACCTGCTACTCCGGATACGGCGTGGACAAGGACAGTCCGGGCGACCCGAGCAATCTCAAACGTCACCTGCTGTGCATCAACGCTGCGGACGGCAAGGTCCTCTGGGACAAAGCCGTGCCCGCCGTGCTGCCGGAGATACCCTACAACGGCCGTATTCAAGAGCACGGCTATGCCAGCCATACGCCAGCGACCGACGGGCACCGAATCTATGCGTTCTTCGGCAAGAGCGGCGTACTGGCATTTGACTTCCAGGGCAATCAGCTCTGGCAGCACGGTGTCGGCACCGACTCGGACAAGATGAAGTGGGGCTCTGCATCCAGCGTGACACTTTACGGCGATCTGGTGATTGTCAACGCCTGGGACGAGAGCAAGACGCTCTATGCTCTGAACAAGAGTGACGGCGGGGAAGTGTGGAAGCAGGACCTCTCCGGCTCGGAGCTGACATTCAGCACGCCCGTTATGGCCGATCTCGGCGATGGAAAGCGCGAGCTAATCATGACGCTGCCCATGGAGGTATGGGGGCTCAATCCGGAAACGGGCCAGAAGCTGTGGTGGGTCAAAACGACCATGAAAGGCCTTGTCACCGGCACGCCGGTCGTCATCGGCGAGAAGGCCTACGTCCATGGCGGTGGGCCCGATGCGCTGAGTTCGCTGTGCGTGCGTCTGGGCGGCAGGGGCGACGTCACCGATACGCACGTGCTCTGGTCGAACGCGCAAGCCGCCTCCGTGCCTTCGCCGACATACTGTGACGGTCTGTTTTACTGGGTGACGAACGACGGCAAGGCCTGCTGCCAGGACCCGGAGAACGGGCAGTTGAAGTACGAACAAACTCTGCCGGTAACCGGGCGGTTTGCAGTGTACGCTTCGGTCGTCAGTACGCCGCAGCGGCTGTACGCCGTAACGCGTACAGGCGGGACTTTCGTCTTGGCGACCGGACCTGCGTTCAACATAATCGCCCACAACAAATTCGAATCCGACGAGAGCGATTTCAATGGTTCGCCGGCGATCGGCGGCGGCCGTATATTCCTGCGGTCGAATCGGTTCCTCTACTGTGTAGGCCGGTAGGTCGCAGGTACGTGCACTATGGCGAGTGATCGAGTACCGAACATCCGGAAGGAACTGAGGCGATTAGCAGACGAAGAAATCGCAGAGCATTCCCAAAGGTTCTTCAAGACCGGAAAAGGCCAGTACGGCGAAGGTGACAGGTTCCTGGGCATTCGGGTTCCGGTATTGAGGAAGACGGCGAGAGAGTACCGCGGGATTTCCGTCGAGGAAGCTTGCCGGCTGCTTAAGTCCAAATTCCACGAAGAACGCCTGTTAGCTCTTTTTCTCTTAGTGGATATTTTCAATAAGGCCGACGAGGAAGGCAGAAAGGCCGTATGCTCGCTGTATCTTGAGAACGCGAGGTTCGTAAACAACTGGGATCTGGTTGACTGCTCCGCCGAGCATATCCTCGGTGCGTACCTTCGAGGGCGCGACAGGCGGCCGATTTATGATCTTGCCGTTTCCGGTATCCTGTGGGAACGGCGGATTGCAATCATGTCCACCTTTCACTTCATCAAGCACAACGAATTCGCCGACACGCTGAGAATTGCGAAGATTCTGTTGGCGGACAAAGAAGATCTGATCCACAAAGCGGTCGGCTGGATGCTACGAGAAATAGGCAAAAGAGACATCGAGGCAGAAGAGAAATTCCTGAAGAGACATTGCACGCACATGCCCCGGACTATGCTGAGGTATGCGATAGAAAAGTTTCCGGCGCTGAAGAGGCAGAAGTACCTGAAGGGTCAAGGGAAATAAAGAGAACCGCCATTCGTTGTCTGACCCCTTTATTTCGGATTTTCCCTATCTGTCGCCGCCGGCCAGTTGGGGATGGTCTGTTTCTTCTGCCTGCTCGTGTTCGTAAACCGGAATGAATATGTACTTGCCGCTCTCATCCTGCAGTGCTCGGTACCCTATGGGTTTTCCCGGCGAGGCATTGTCACCGCCGGCCTTCGAATTCTGTGCAGATAACGTGCCGCGGTCGTCAGGGGCGGTCGTGCCGCCGTCGATAGCCCAGTATTCTTCGAAAGGCGCCGTCGCCCTTATTCGCCGTCTGTCCTTAGGCAGCGTGTTCGCATCCAGATATTCGTATCCCTTTGCCCGCATGCACAGGCCGGTGAGTGTGGCCGGCCGGAATCCTCTCGTCGCTGCGGCGCCGGCAGACGACTGCGACAGGCTGTACTCTTCGGCTTCGCTGACGCACTGGCGAAGATCGTATTCGCACTGTTCTGCGGTCCTGCCGGCCTGATAGAAACCGGGCATGGAGCACCCTGCAAAGGATAAGACCGCGGCAAGAATGACGATTGGAGTCATGAAATGTCTCATTTCTGAACCACCCTTCTGAAACCTGTCGGCATTTTACCGCGCACAGACAGTCTCCCCGGCGTTGCCGCCCTCACAAGGCGAAGGTCTGTGAGCAGCCGACTATTCGTGTCCGGAAAAGCTTGAAATGGCCTCCTGCGCGCTTTCCGCCAGCGCTCCTGTCGTGTCAACTGTACCATACTGACGCAGAAAGTCCACCAAAAAGACGGATGAGATAGGGCGGTCCGCACGCCGTGTAGATTTACTTGATAAACGGGTCGGCGGCGGGTATAGTATCGGCGGCCCGAAAGACGGGGCAGAAATGCAAAGTTGAAAGGCAGAATCGAGGCGCGAAGGTGAGCAGGGAATGATTCAATGAATAGACGTAAGTTCTTGAATACAATAGGCTTAGGCGCTGCGGCGACGGCTGTGCCGTGGTTGGTCGCAGCAGGAGCGCGGGCTGCGGCGGCCGGTAAGCCTAAGAAACGACTGAATTTCGTTTTCTTCCTCATAGACGACATGGGCTGGACGGATCTGGGCTGCTACGGCAGCAGTTTCTACGAGACGCCGAACATCGACAGGCTGGCCGGCGAGGGGATGCGCTTCACCGATGCCTATGCGGCCTGTCCGGTCTGCTCGCCGACGCGGGCGAGTATCGTCGCGGGCAAGTACCCGGCCAGATTGGGAATCACGCAATGGATAGGCGGGCCGAACGAGCCGACGCCGTATCGCCACTATCTGCCTCTGGAAGAGGTGACTATCGCGGAGGCATTGAAGGAGTCGGGGTATGCCACCGGCTTCGTCGGCAAGTGGCATCTGGCGACGAGGGACCCCGACCGGGCGAAGTACTATCCGGATAAGCAGGGGTTCGACGTGAACATCGGAGGCGATAACTCCGGCGCGCCGCCGACCTACTTCTGGCCGTACGAGAAGCAGAATCGCAGTCTGGAAACACTACCGCCGGGCGGGCAGGAAGGCGAATATCTGACGGACCGGCTGACGGACGAATCGCTGAAGTTCATCGAGGCGAACAAGGACCGGCCGTTCCTGCTGTACCTTTCGCACTATGCGGTTCACACGCCGACAGAATCAAAGCAGGCGCTGACGGACAAATACAAAGCCAGGGCCGACAAGCTCCCCGCACCGGACGGGCCGAAATTCGTGACCGTCTATGGCCGGTACAGGACCAGGCAGGTTCAGGACAATCCGGTTTACGCCGGGATGGTGCAGAGCGTGGATGAAAGCGTCGGTCGCGTGATGAGCAAGCTGGAGGAGTTGGGCGTCGCGGACAATACGGCGGTCATATTCATGTCCGACAACGGCGGGCTCTCGACGGTGCCGCGCGAGGGGCCGACGTGCAACCTGCCGCTGCGTGCGGGCAAAGGGTGGCTCTACGAAGGCGGGATTCGCGAGCCGATGATTATCAAGTGGCCGGGCGTGGTCAAGCCGGGCAGTACTTGCGGCGAGCCGGTGACCAGCACGGATTTCTACCCGACGATGCTCCAGATGGCGGGCCTGCCGCTCAGGCCCAAGCAGCACGTTGATGGCGTGAGCCTGGTTGCTCTGCTTAAGGGCAACGGCAGGCCGAAGCGCGAGGCCATCTACTGGCACTATCCGCACTACCACGGAAGCGGCAGCAAGCCCAGCGGAGCAATTCGAGCAGGCGATTATAAACTTATCGAATGGTACGAAGACAACAGTATCGAATTGTACAATCTCAAGGACGACTTGGGCGAAAAGGACGACATGGCCGGCAAGATGCCGGAGAAGGCGGCTGAACTTCGCGGATTGCTGCACCGATGGCTGAAGCAAACGAAGGCCGACGTGCCGACGCCCGAGCAGTTGAGGGAGTTTAATAAGAAGGCATAGTCTGTGTGCCGTGAGGAAGTCGGATGAAGGCAAACCGCATGGAAACAAAAAGAGCATCTCTTGCTGCGTTCGTAATGCTGGCTTATGCTGCGCTCGCTTGTTTCACGGCCGCTGTCATGGCTCAGGAAGCGACGGTAGTGACGTACGAAGCGCCGCAGGGTGCAGAAAAGGCCGAGGACTTTGTCGTGAAGGTCAACGGCCGGGAGATATTCGTTTACGATTCGCAAGTGGCGGCGTTCGCGTACTTTTCATTCAGCGGCAAGGTGAGCGTAACAGTCACACCCGACGAAGATGTTGACAAGGTCGATATTAGGCCGAAGAGTCACGGTATTGCTCATTCGGTCGAAGGCAGGGCTGTTAGCTTCCAACTGGACCGGCCCTGCAACCTGAGTGTCGAGATAAACGGCGACATAAAACGGCCGTTGTTTCTTTTCGCCAATCCGCTCGAACAGGACCCGCCGAAACCGGGCGATGAGAACGTCCGCTACTTCGAGGGCGGCAAGATTCACGAGGCCGGTGAGATAAAAATCGAAAGCGGTCAGACGGTGTACATCGCCGGCGGCGCGATTGTCCGGGGCAGGATAAGGGCCGAAGGAGCCGAAAACGTGCGCGTGCTCGGCCGCGGCATTCTGGACGGTAGCGGCCGCGACTACAAGACGCAAATGGTCAAACTATCCGGCTGCTCCAACGTGGAGCTGAACGGCATCATTGTCTTCAACAGCTACGGCTGGACCCTCGTGCCGGTCAAGTCGCAAAACTTGAGGTTCGCCAACGTCAAAGTCATCGGTTGGCGTGACAACGACGACGGCATCGACATCGTCGGCTGCACAAATCTGAGCGTCGAGAACTGCTTCCTCAGGACCAAAGATGACTGCATTGCCGTCAAGGCGTCTCCGGGTTATTTCGAAGAAGGCGAGAGCGGGCTGTGCGATGTCGAGAACGTGCGTGTGATTGACTCGGTTCTTTGGAACGCCGAATGGGGCAATGCGATGGAAATCGGCTTCGAGCTTCAGACCCAGTCGATCAGGCAAATCCTGTTCGCCAACTGCGACATAATTCACGTCGAGCGGGGCGGGACATTTACGATTCATAACGGCGATTTCGCCACGGTCGAGAACATACGCTTCGAAGATATCCGCGTCGAGGATTCGAGGGACAAGCTCATCGAATTCCGGGTGGGTCTGTCGATATACAGCGGCGACTGCCCGTGGGAACTCCACCGCCAGAACCCGCAGCGCAAGAGAAACCCGCTGGGCCAGTGGGTCGGCGTGGAAGGACAGAAGCAGACAGAGCACGCAGCCAAGCGCGGGCATATCCGGAACATTCACTTTAAGGACATCGCAGTAACCGGTTCGGAGCTTCCCAAATCCTACCTTATCGGATATGATGAAGCGCACTGCGTCGAAAACGTACTCATCGAGAACCTGCAATTTAACGGGCGGCGGATTTTGAGTGCTCAAGACGGCAACTTCACGGCCGAGACGGCGAGAAACGTGCAATTTGTCGCCTCGAGCGATATGAGATAGAAGGTTGGCAGGTCAAGAGCCTGCTTTTAGCAGAAGTAGTCAGCAAAGAAAGAGACGAAAGGAAGAAATGGCAACGTATAATATTGCAGTTATGCCCGGTGACGGCACGGGGCCGGAAGTGACGGCAGAAGCAGTGAAGGTATTGAAAGCTGCTGCGGGTAAGTTCGATTTCAAGGTCAATCTGACCGACTTCGATTTCGGCGGCGAAAGATATAAGAGGACCGGCGAGACCCTTCCCGACAGCGCGGTGGAAGAGCTTCGCAAATTCGATGCGATCCTGTTAGGTGCGATCGGGCACCCGGACGTGGCGCCTGGAATCCTCGAAAAGGGCATCCTGCTCAAGGCCCGTTTCGCGCTGGACCAGTACATTAATCTGCGTCCGGTCAAGCTCTATCCGGGCGTCGAGACACCGTTGAAAGACAAGGGTCCGGAAGATATAGACTTCGTGGTCGTTCGCGAGAATACCGGCGATCTCTATACGGGTACGGGCGGCTTCACGATGAAAGGCACGCCGCAGGAAGTGGCAGTGCAGTCGGCGGTCTATACCCGCTTCCAGGTGGATCGCTGTCTGAAATACGCATTCGAGTACACGAGGAAGCACGGCAAGAAGGCGCGCGGCAGGGGCAACAAAAACACTCTCGCCTTGAGCGGCAAAACGAACGTGCTCACATATGTCTACGATTTGTGGGAGCGGGCCTTCCACGAGATGGGCAAGGCCGAGTATCCCGACATCGAAAGGGAGTACTACCACGTTGATGCGACGTGTATGTGGTTTGTGAAGAATCCGGAATGGTTCGATGTGATCGTGACCGGTAATATGTTCGGCGATATCATAACCGATCTCGGCGCGATGATTCAGGGCGGTATGGGTATCGCTGCCGGCGGCAATATCAACCCGGAAGGCGTCAGCATGTTCGAGCCTATCGGCGGAAGCGCTCCGAAATATACCGGCAAAGGCGTCATCAATCCGCTGGCGGCGATCTGCTCGGCACAGATGATGCTGGCGACTCTTGGCGAAGACGAGGCGTCGGACAAGATCGAGCAGGCCGTGATGTATGTCACCGCCAATAAGCTCAAATCGCTTGCAGCCGGCAAAATGGGATACTCGACCAGCCAGGTCGGCGACCTCGTCGCAGAGAAAGTCGCCGGATAGAGCTTGGTAAGAATACACACAAGGATAACCGGAATGACCGATCAGGAACTTGAATTACTTC
Organism: Planctomycetota bacterium; assembly: GCA_043820045.1. Lineage (GTDB taxonomy): Bacteria > Planctomycetota > Phycisphaerae > Sedimentisphaerales > Anaerobacaceae > JBDREF01. The sequence goes on from JBDREF010000183.1 coordinate 8,390, forward strand.
TGGATGATTGCGAATCCGACCGAACAGAGCGTAAAGAATCTCTTTCAGATAGGGACAAGATACGCAAGACGATCTGCGCGTTCGCCAATGATATGTCCAACCATCGGCTTCCCGGCGTGGTTTTTATAGGAGCGCATGATGATGGCACTCCTGCTGACCTGCCGATCACTGACGAGATCATCAAGACGCTAGCGAACATGCGGTTGGATGGCGCTATCCAGCCGCTTCCAACCATGGCGGTCCAGAAACGCCATCTAAAAGGCGGTGATATGGCGGTAGTGTTCGTCGAACCGTCAGACGCGCCGCCAGTCCGGTTCCGGGGGCGTACTTGGATACGGGTGGGAAGCAGCCTTTCAGCCGCCACGCCTGAGGATGAGCGCCGTCTCGCAGAGAAGCGCCGTGCCCACGATCTGACGTTTGATATCAGTCCGGTTCATGCCGCAACGCTGACCGACTTGGACTTGGACCTTTTTGAGCGGGTCTACTTGCCTTCGTCAGTTGCTGCGGATATTCTGCAACTGAATAGACGGAACCGCGAGCAGCAACTTGCCAGCCTGCGTTTCACTACAGCGGACGGGAATGATGTGCCTACTGTCATCGGGATACTTGTAGTGGGCAAATCACCGATAGACTATGTACCGTGTGCTTACATCCAGTTCCTGCGTATTGCCGGTACTCAGCTAAGCGATCCCATCAAAGACCAAAAACGTATCGAAGGACCGCTCCCTGAAATGATGCAGAACTTGGATGCTACGCTCAACACCAATATTTCTATCAAAACAAACATTATATCCAGGGCTACTGAACAACGAAGGCCCGACTATCCTATCGCGGCTCTGCAACAGTTGACGCGAAATGCTGTATTGCATCGCAGCTATGAAGGAACGAATGCTCCCGTTCGCGTTTACTGGTTTGACGACCGGATTGAGATTATGAACCCTGGTGGTCCCTATGGTCAAGTTACACGCCGGAATTTTGGTCAGCCCGGTATTACAGATTATCGAAATCCTTTTCTCGCGGAAGCGATGGGTAATTTGGGATATGTCCAACAGTTTGGAGTCGGCATCCAAATCGCAAGGCAGGAACTACAAGATAACGGCAACCCTCCGCCCGAATTCACGGTGGAGGATACATATACGCTCGTGATGGTTAGGAGATGAGCATGAATATACCAGTTATAGCCTTCTTCAATAATAAAGGTGGGGTCGGCAAAACATCACTGGTTTATCATCTTGCATGGATGTACTCCGATATGGGCATTTCCGTTATAGCAGCGGACCTTGACCCACAGGCCAATTTGACAGCGGCTTTCTTGTCGGAAGCTAGGCTGGAGCAGTTGTACGAATCTCAGCCGGATGGAACAATATTCGGCTGTGTCAAGCCTCTGTTCCGTGGTGTCGGTGACATCGTGCAGCCGCATCCCGTGAGGATTTCCGACAATTTGACATTACTCGCTGGTGATCTGGAATTATCGGCGTTCGAGGATGAACTCTCCCAACAGTGGTCCGCCTGTCTTGATAGGAAAGAACGAGCGTTTCGTGTCCTCTCGGCTTTTTATCGCGCTATGCAAACCATGGCCGAGGAGAAAAAAGCCAGACTTGTTCTTGTAGACTTGGGTCCCAATCTGGGGGCCGTCAACCGCGCAACACTAATATCCGCAGACTATGTGGTAATTCCTTTATCGCCCGACTTATTCTCACTGAAGGGGCTTGAGAACCTTGGGCCGGCGTTACGGCGATGGAGGCAAGAATGGAACGAGAGGCTCGGGAAGAATCCCGTTTCCGACCTGCTTCTCCCGCCTGGATCGATTACACCCTTGGGGTATATTGTGTTGCAGCACTCGATCCGACTGGACCGCCCAGTCAAGGCATACGAGAAATGGATCGCAAGGATACCGGAGGTTTATGCGAAGATGGTCTTGGACAGGGCCGTATCGGTGGGTGTTACGATTGAGGATGACCCGGAGTGCTTGTCCTTGCTGAAACACTATCGCAGCCTGATGCCGATGGCCCAGGAGGCCAATAAGCCCATCTTTCACCTGAAACCTGCCGACGGCGCCATCGGCGCTCATGTTTACGCGGTGAATTCATGTTATGTAGATTTCGAGTTCCTTGCGAACAAGATTCTTGAGCGAGCTTCTATTCAACCTTGAGGAAAGGAGCCGGCCCTATGAGGCCGGAAGAGAGTCCAAAGAATTCTGTTTCGGGTTTCGACATTCGAATTTCGAGATTATCGGAAAGATGCCAGCTAATCTAACACCTGAATACTTCAAGGCCGAGAAGTGGTTCAAGAGCGCCACGACCAATGACGAGAAGATCCTTGCGCTCGAGCGAATGCTGGCGGTTATGCCCAAGCACAAGGGCACGGACCATCTCAAGGCGGATCTGCGCAAGAAGCTCAGCAAGCTCAAAGAAACCCCCGCGCAGAAGAAGGGCGGCGGTAAGCACGTTGACGTCTTTCACGTGCCTCGCAGCGGCGCCGGGCAGATAGCGCTACTCGGAACACCGAACTGCGGTAAGAGTTCCATCCTTGCCATGTTGACCAACGCCAAAGTAAACGTGGCCGATTTTCCATTTGCAACAAGCGGGCCGGTTCCGGGGATGGTAATGTTCGAGGACGTGCCGATTCAGCTTGTCGATATGCCTCCTATTACGGCCGATTACATCGCACCGGGCCAGGTGGGAACGTACCGCAACTGCGACATGATAGCAATTGTCATCGACCTTTCCGCCGACGTGGCCGAGCAGATGCAGACCTGCCTGGATTTTCTCGAATCGCACAGCCTGCTCGCCGACAACGAAACGCCGGCCTGCGACAGCCATGGCAACGCGCTCGGTAAGAAGGTCTTCTGCATCTGCACGAAATCCGACATCGCCAAACCCGGCGTCCTCGATGCTCTGAAGAAATCGTGCAAGCGCTCGTTCGAGTTTATCGAGATAAGCTCTGAGACCGGAGATGGGCTGGAAGAGCTGGCCGGAAAATTATTCGAGATGTTGGGCTTAATCCGCGTTTATGCCAAGCCGCCGGGCAAACCCGCCGATATGACCGAGCCGTTCACACTGCCGGTCGGCTCGACGGTGATGGACCTGGCCACCGCCGTACACCGCCAGTTGGCCGAGAAACTAAAATCCGCAAGAATCTGGGGCACCGGCGTCTATGACGGCCAAAACGTCCAGCAAAACCACGTCCTCAACGACAAAGACATTATCGAATTGCATTTCGGATAGACGAGTTTCCAAAGTTGGCACGGTATGGCCACGAATAGCGCAGGTGCTGGCTCTAAACATCTTCTTGGAGCTGCTCGACCTGCTCTTTGAGCGCAGGCAGGTGGGTGCGTACGGCATCCCATACAAGCTCGGCGTCAAGCGTATCGTAGCCGTGGGAAATGACGTTTCTGAAGCCGATAATCCGCCGGTGTTCTGAGATGCTCTCAAGCACCGAAGCATCCAGTTTTTTGATTCTGTTCAAGGCCTCACCAATGATTTCGAACTTCCTCTCAACGGCGGCTTGGACCTGACCGTCGGCAAGGTAGTCGGTGTATTCAAGACGACATGTAAACTGCTCAATGCTTTTGGCCGCATTGAGGATGTCGAAGAGGCATTTTTTCACTTCAAGCAGCATAGATGTTTTTCCGCACCTGTTCGATTGCGAGTTTGAAGTAGGGGTTCTTCAGCGAATCTTCAAGAACAACATCTACGGGTCTGCTGAAAATTTGCTCCAACCCCTCTTTGAGGTCGAAGTAGCGGTTGAACAAGTCACCCGGGCTTCGGTCGAACTGAACAAGCACATCCACATCGCTATCAGCAGCGAACTGGTCGGTGGTCGCTGAGCCGAAGACATCCAGCCGTTTGACTTGCACGCGCCTGCACAATTGGGATATTGCTGACCTTAATCCGTTTATCTCAATCATAGTTGTGATAGTTTAATGCTAAATCGCCCGCGAGGCAAGCTTAATAAGGCATGAAAGGAATTATATTCCCATTACAGGCGCACTATTGAGTTGTCTGTTGTTCGATTTGCGATACAATAGCGCTTGAGATTTGCTTTCTGTAAGGAAGAAACAGGACAAGAAAAGAGGGGCAAATTATGGTCAGGGAAAGGAGATTTGCCATGTTCAAGGCACGTTTGGTTTGCATGGGTCTTCTGGCGGCGATCGCGGCCAGCGCTTCTGAGCGGGTTATCGCCGGCAGTCAGCAATATGCGGTGACGATTGACGCCGGCAAGACCGGCGAGCCGATTTCCAAATTCATCTATGGCCAGTTCATCGAACACTTAGGCCGCTGCATATACGGCGGCATCTGGGCCGAAATGCTCGAAGACCGCAAGTTCTGCTTCCCCATCATGGAAGAATACGACCCCTATCGCGGCACAAGGAACGTCGCCAAAGATAGCCCCTTCGCGGTGGTCGGTGCCTCGCCCTGGCAAATCATCGGCCCAGCCGACGCGGTGACTATGGTGAAGGAAGATTCCTTTGTCGGCGAGCACACGCCACTCATTCAGCGCGGCGCCGGCATCCGGCAGCTCGACCTTGGATTGGTGAAGAACAAGAAATACGCCGGTTATATCTACCTCAAACCGCAGAAGCAAAGCTCGAACGTGATTGTATCGCTCGTCTGGGGAGAAGGGTCGCAAGACCGCGCTTCCACGCAGTTGCTGGTAGTCTCGAACCGCTACGGCAAGTACACCTTCGAGTTCACGTCGGGAGCCGACACCACGAATGGCAAGCTGGAAATAAGAGTGGCCGCCGAAGCGATGGAGCCGTGCTTTGTCGGAACCGTCTCGCTCATGCCGGCGGACAATATCGAGGGGATGCGCGCGGATACTTTGGAGCTGCTCAAAGAACTTAACGCCCCGATGTATCGCTGGCCCGGCGGCAATTTTGTGAGCGGCTACGATTGGCGCGACGGCATTGGCGAACGCGACCGCCGTCCGCCCCGCATGAACCCGGCCTGGACGGGCGTCGAGCACAACGACTTCGGCTTCAATGAGTTTATTCGCTTTTGCCGGCTCGTGGACGCCGAGCCGCTGGTGACAGTCAACACCGGTTTCGGGGACGCCTACTCTGCCGCCGCTCAACTGGAATACGCCAACGGTTCGACCGATACGCTCATGGGCGCTCTGCGGGCCAAAAACGGAGCCCCGGAACCATTCGATGTTCGCTACTGGGCAATCGGCAACGAAATGTTCGGCGCCTGGCAGCTCGGGCACATGGCGCTGGGCCATTATGTCCGCAAGCATAACTGGGTCGTTGACAAGATGCGCGAAGTGGACGGCGATATCGTCCCGATTGCCTCGGGCAACGCCGGCTCGTGGAGCGAAGGGCTGCTGAAAGACTGCTCCGACCATATCGACCTGATCGCCGAGCATTTCTACTGCCAGGAAAAACGCGACCTTATCGAGCATACCGCCCAGATCGCCGACAATATCAAGAGAAAGGTCGAATTCCACCAGCAGCTCCGGGAAAAACTGCCTAATCTGAAAGGTAAAGATATTCGAATCGCAATGACCGAATGGAACTACTGGTACGGCCGACACGAATTCGGCGAATTAGGCACGCGGTATTTCCACAAAGACGGCCTGGGCATCGCCAAAGGTCTGCACGAATACTTCCGTCACTCGGACATGATCTTCCTGGCCAACTACGCCCAGACGGTCAACGTCATCGGCTGTATAAAGACCAGCAAGACGGCCGCGGCGTTCGAGACGACGGGGCTGGCCTTGAAACTCTACCGCAACCATTTCGGAACGGTGCCCGTGACAGTGACGGGCGATGCTCAGCCGCTCGACGTATCGGCCGCCTGGACCACCGACAAGGAAGCTCTCCGTAAGGAGTCCCGAGGACTGACGGTGGCCGTGGTTAATCCAACCGAGCAGAGACAGGAACTCACAATGAACCTCGCCGGCGCGCAATTAACGGGCGCCGGCACGCTGTGGCTGATAGCGCATTCGGACCCGATGGCCTACAACGAACCCGGGCAGGAAGATAAGGTTGTGATTCAGGAAAAGCCGGTCAGCGGAATCTCGAAGACGCTGAACCTGCCGCCGTTGAGCATTAGCCTTTACAAACTCGCCGTGAGAGACTAAGATCACCGCTGATTCGTAGGACGTGTGGCTCTCATTTGGAAGGAAAGATCCGAATATGGAATGCAAGAAAGAACGAAACCTGCAAAACTGCAATTGCTCATATCCGGGCTGCCCCAGAAAGGGAACGTGTTGTGAGTGCTTGAGCTATCATCTGTCGAGCAAGCAGCTACCCGCCTGCTGCTTCCCCGACGACGTCGAAAAAACCTACGACCGCAGCTTCAAAGCCTTCGCCCATGCGTGGGGCCTGTAGAAGCCGCTTTTGCGAGCCGTATCTTCGCCGGGTATCGAGAGGTCAACTGTCTCGGTCATAATAGACCAGATACTCCACTTCATGATTGCCCGGTGTCAGATCCTTCCATTAGGCCCGCCTAATCAGTTCCAAAACAAACGTTTGTCACCAATATAACAATGTGGATGCACATCTGGGTCTAAAGAAAGCAGACTTTTTTGTGCACATGCGCATAAAAAAGCCGGACCACGGGAGTCCGGCCTTAAAGGGAATTCTAATGGTCTATTGCTGTGTTGCTTTTCTGGCCGCCTCAATGTCGTCCGGATGGCCGAAAACAAAGCCTTCCGGAGTATAGGGGACAAATGTGTCGGCCGACAAGGTCGGATTGTAATCAAATTGATCTTGTATGACCGTGATCGTCTCATCCGGGTGGCCCGTTACCGGCATACCGTGGTGCTCTATGCGCACCGGCAGCTTTGTCTCAACATCGAACCAGATGCAATCCGTCCATTCCGCCGGATCGTTGCCGTACTTGCTTGCGCTGATTTCGAAACCCACACATTCACACCCGTCAATAACCTTTGTGCCCAATAGCCTGTCTGCCTTATCCAGAAGGCGGACATAAAAACGTATCCTCTCGACGGGATCGTAGTTGCCGAAACTGCCCTCACCGGTATGGGTGAAATAGGATTTGAGATCAAACCGTATGCTGTGATGACGTGTGCCGTCTCCATCGGGAACGTACCACTGGATTTCCCGAAGGACGTCTTTGTCATAGATGTCTCTGCGATAACTGTCGCGTGAAACGTAAAAGATATCCCACGTCATGGAAGTATGCTCGGTGCCATTGGCTTCAACAGACACTATTTGTTCACGGCATGTCACACCCTTAATCCCGTCAAGTGCCGCCAAAATCTCCTGTGACCAGGCGGCTGGTGGCGCCAGCCACCATTTTGTTCCGTCCGGACCGCGACCGGGCCAAAAAGTCATCCCGCCTACAACGGCCAAGACAATAACTGCCGCCGTAGCGAACTTTACTGGTTTCGTTTTCATGATTGTTCTCCATATATTCGGCTGTGTAATGGCCGATTGTGTTTTATCTGATTCAGACTCGTAGGGTGTGCAAGGCGCCGTTTCTTGCACACGCGAAACCGTTCCGCGTGTGCAACGAGTTGCACACCCTACAGGCTCTGTCTTCCTGGGATTGGCCAGCGCCATCGAGATGTCGTCGTGGACTCGTTTGTCCAGGTCGGCACTGGCTTTGACTTGCAACCTCTTGATTGATTCATTTATATTGTCTATCGGTCTCATTTTTCCACCTCACCATTCAACATTGACCGCAGTTTGTCTATTGCGTACCGGTACCGGCCTTGCACAGTATTGATTGAGACGTCCTGCTGCCGTGCAATCGTTCTGAACTTCATCCCGCCGTACGAGTGCAGGATCAGGACCTCTCGCTGCTCGTATGGAAGCTGTTCGAGGGCCAGTGTCAACCGAAGTAATTCTTCGCCGAATATCGCACGCGCTTCCGGGCGGCTCGAATCAATTACGGCCGGTTCTGCTTCGTCCAGCGCTGTGCCGCGGTGTCTGTGTCCGGCCTTGTTTCTGTTGCGAGCGCTGTTTGCCACACACGTGGCCAGATAGCCTCTGAGACTGCCGGTAAGCCGGAACTTGCCGGAAGACCGGACAAAAGAGACGAAAACATCGTGCACAACATCCTCGGCAGAGCTTACGTCAGTAAGAAGAGCGGCCGCCAGCGTGACCAAATCGTCTTTGTACTTCTCATAGATGTCCCTCAGGGCATCGAGGTCGCCGTGATTGAACTTCCATACAAGCAGTTTGTCTTCTAACATGGAAAAGCTGCTTTCCCAAACCTTGAACAATCGATTGTCGCTTATATAACAACTGAGCCGACTGTTTTAGTATAGGCGAAGCAGAAATCTTCCGCCACTCTCACCCCGCCGTCCCAAGAGCACATAGAAAAAGCCGAGCCAAATCAGCCCGGCCTCTTTGACCATATCGTTACATTGTTAGTCTAACAGCAGTTTCTTACGTTGAGCCGGTGTTCCAGCGGTGACTGCTTCAGCATGCAAATCTCCGAAGATGACTCGGCATTCGTTATCTGAGACCCTCCACCGCAACAGGGCCTCTATCAGGTCGCCAGTCTTCATATCCTTTTCAGTCAATTCTCAACGACAACCGGGCCATCCTCACGCTCACTGGTCAACTCGTGCCTTCAGCACACCCACAACGCCAAGCGGGCCAATCTCGACCGCCTCTACCGAACCTGCAACCGCCGGGCTCCTGGTCAGACTGCTGTTAGATTACTGTGCGCACTGAAGTTCTTACTTGGTCATTGAGAAGTCCAGATTGACCGGTTTGGTGGGCGAGCCAACAAAGACTATGTATTTCTTACCGATCCCAATAGCGAACCTCCCTTCGTGGAGACGAATAGTATCCAACATCGGGGTGGACTCTGTAGTATCGGAATTGAATAGGTTCATTTGGAGAAGGTATGAAACGCCATCAATCTTCACATTGAAGTTAAGCGTGTGAGTCCCTTTCCGCGACACCGTAATAGACAGGGACTCGTAAGTTATGGGATTCTTGGTCTGCAGCATTCTTAGAAGCTCCTCACTACCGGCCACACCAAGCGGAGAATCAGCGCAAATGTAAGGGATATACTTCAAGAAGTCGATGGTAGCAGTAAAAGGCCCAGGCAGTGCCTGCGGGGCGGCACTCACATCACCGGAGAGGAAAGTCACCACCACGGGCGCTGTAGGCGGCGGCAATGGTTTACCCGCAGAGGCAACCTGCGTCCATACAAACACACCGATCCCTACCAGGCTAATACACAATGCAATCTTCATTGTCTTATTCATACTATTGCCTCCTTTTAGAATGATTAGAAACAGTTAGTGAACCTATTTAGGCAACGCCGCTTCAAGCTCCGCCAGTTTCTCCGGGGTAACGGTTTCCGCGTGCAAATCGCCATATATGACGCGGTATTCGTTATCTGAGACCTTCCATCGCATCAGGACCTTATCTGCATCTTTGGGGGTAACGGTCTCTCCGTAGTATGCGGGGTCCTTATTGTCCCACCACTGGATCTCAATGTAGAACCTAACGAGCCCCCGTATGGGCATCAGGAAATCCACAAGTTTGTTGCCTATCTCGTCTTCCGTAAGCCCTTTTATCTCTTCCTTTAATCGCATGGCTGCGGGGGTTTCACTCTTTTCCAATGCTGACAGTAGAGCTGTGAAGAAATTTCTGAACCTCTCTGGATCTGGATAATTGCCGAACAACTCGACACCCAGCTTTAGACCCTCGATGGCGGTCTCCTCCGTGATGTGGGCGGGATACTTGATCACTGTACCGGTATAGTCATCTGGTATGACCGGCTCAAATTCGGCCGCATCAACGGGGACATCCCACTGGAAATCGTGCATCAACCAGTGGTCGTGCTCGATAATCTTGTCTCCCATCTGGTCAAAGTAAGCAGTTGTGACATCGTATCGCACAGGCAGCCGTGTCTTCACATCTGCCCACATCTTGACATCGACCTCAACTTTGGCTTTTCTATTATCTATCCTACTTAGCCAATTGGGGTCGGTGGTTTGAAACCCTTCGACCTCAATGCCATCGATGGTTGATCTGCCCAGACTCTCGTGTTTGCATGCCACGATTTTTTTGAGCAACGTGCGCGGATCGCCTTTCTGCCACAGTTCCCACCAACGATCGTCCCATTCTGTGCGCTTGTACTTCTTCTGCTTATGCAAGATGGTAATCAAGGTCTTCTTATCTGGGAGCCTATACGATTCTTCGAACGTGCTCTCTCCGCCATTGGGGTCGAGTTCTTCATAGGTAGTTTTCCAGCCATATTCTTGTGATATCAAAAAGGTGCTGCGTGTTTCTGAACTATCCTCGCCGGTCATCTTCTCACTCAATTGGCACCTGAAGGCCTTAACCTGTTCCATGCGTGCGAGCACGTCCGCCAGGGCAATCCCTGAGCCGGTGGTCCTCCAGAGAGATAGACCGATCACACACGCGATTGTTACCACCGCCGCAGCGGCTAATCTTGTTATTCTACTTTTCATGATTTGCTCCAATAAAATAGGTTGTTTCGGTTGTCTCGATTGCTTTAAAGAACTGCTGAAATTATTGGAGGTTTCCTGGGCGATTTTTTGGACGTCGGCGGGAATATCTTCGCTGCCGATACTTTTCAGGATTTCTTCGATGTTGTCTTTGTTCATTTTATTACTCCCGGTCCGCGAAGGCCGCCAATTTATCTTTCAAAGTTGCAAGCGCTTTGGACACGTTCGACCTTGCACCGGCTTCGGTACAACGCAACTTCTCGGCAATGTTCGAGTAATCGTTCTGCTCCAGGTACCGCATTACTATCGCCTTGCCCTGCTTGTCGGGCAGTTGACTTATGGCCCTTCTTATCTTTTCGGCAAGCTCGGCACGGCCGACTTTCTCGCTCGGATCTTTGTCGAATCCGATTAGGCTTGCGGCAAATTCGCCGTTCCTGCCGATTCTGTTTCGCCACGCCCTGGCGTTGGCCGTCAGCGCGATCCGGTAGATATAAGCACCGGCCTTCCTGCCGTCGAGCTTCTCAACATTCTGCCACATCCCCAACAGCGTATATTGCATCGCTTCGGTGAAAAGCTCTCTGTCCCCGGTCAATTTCCACAGAACGCTCAGCAGGAAGACGGAGTACCTGGTTCTTACCTTGTCAAAGAGCTGCAATCGCTCGGAATGCCTCATTTCCAATACTCCAGCCTTTTGCAAAACTCGAACATGTTCAGTTTTCATCTAATAATAACAACCCACGCCGTATTTTGTGTAAAAGGATTCTTGTCAAGGCGCTTGTTTAAAAAGTTGAGATTGCTTCGTCGCTACGCTCCTCGCAATGACAGAATGTGCGTTTTCACGTCATTGCGAGCGATTCGTAGAATCGCGCGGCAATCTCAGATCTTACAATAAGATTTTTTCAACAGGCCCTAAAGCGAGTACTAAAAGGGTGTTTTTTGCATCTGATAGGTTTTCTGGGGCTTATCAGGCGGGCAATTGCGTGCGGGCCGAATTTCGGGCCTTGACCATGACAACCAGACCGAAGATGCCTGAGGCCAGATAACCGAGCGGCGAGAATTTCAGAAGGACGTCCGAACCGAAATGCTCCGCGGCGGGGAGCAAGGCCGTGAAAACGATATAAGCCGTTGCCCACGTGCCGCCTACCATGAAGCCCATTCGCTGTCCGAGCGTCAGTCCCGTGGCCTGTCTCGATAGGGTTATCATCAGCATGTAAGCCGAGATTGAGCAGAAACCCGCGGCAAAGAGAATCCATATCGCGTGCCTGCTTTCGATGAGCGACAGGTAGGCCACGAGGAAGGGAATAACGAGGAAAAGTGCGGCGGTCGAACACTTCAATTCGCCCTTCCTGTGAGCGAAACTTGCCCAGACAAATGAGCCGACGGCACCTCCCAGGCCGAACATGGTTGTGGAAAGCCCGCCGAAAGTAAGCTCAAAACCAAGCTCCTCAAGCGCCGTCGGCAAGAGCGATGCGAGGATGGTAGTGGATATGGCCGCGGGCATTGCCATTGCCACTATGAGCCAGAAAGGCAGCGGGATTTTTCCCGTCGGGGTTGCCTTTCTGTTGGGCGTTTTGGGCTCAACGGACAGCTTTACCCTGAGCAAGGCGATCAACGCCACGCCGATGACGGGGCAAAGCGCCAGAGGATACAGGCCCCTGAGGCCATAGCGAGAGACGAGAAAAGCCGAGATAATTCCTCCGCTCGCATAGCCAAAGAACCCGCCCGCCATGAATACCGCCGTACTGACCGCCGGTGAAATCCGCTTGAGCCGGTGGACCGCCCGCAGTCCTTCCGGGTGTACCACGGCAATTCCAAAGCCACTGACTATTGCAAGCAGAATCATGCCGCCAAAGGCGCCGTCACCTTTCGGCAGAGCTGCGAGCAGGCATATGCCGGCGCCTAAGACCAGGCCGAGATGGAGAAAGAACGGCCGGCGACTGCGGGCACGCAGGTGGCCGGTCAACGGTTGAATCCCGTTGCACGTCAGGTACAGCGCGACCAGGACAAGGCCGCCCCGGGACAGGCTCAATGAGAATTCGCTGCGGATCGCCGGAAGGATTGCAGGAGGCATGCCCGCGAACATGTCGATCAGGAAGTGGACCGCCGCAAGCGCCAGCAACTGCGCCCAGTGGAATGTGGCGATTTTTTTAGTCAAGCGTCACCGGGCTCGCGCCTCGAACTTCTTGCCCGTTAGTTGCTCGAAGGCCTCGATGTACTTATCGCTGGTCTTTGTCCTGATATCCTCGGGCAACTCGACTCCCGGGCCGGACTTGTCGAAGCTTATGCTCTCCAGATAGTTGCGGACGAACTGCTTGTCGAAGCTCTCCTGGTCCCTGCCGGCCTGGTATTTGTCCGCAGGCCAGAACCGCGATGAGTCCGGCGTCAAAACCTCGTCTATCAGGATGATCTTGCCGTCAACACGTCCCCATTCGAATTTGGTGTCGGCCAGGATTATGCCCCTGCTCTCGGCATACTTGCCGGCCTTCTTGAAAATCGCGGTGCTTTTGTCGCGCACATATTCGGCGGTTTCTTCGCCAATAATATCCACGCACCGCTCGAAGCTGATGTTCTCGTCATGCTCTCCCATCTCGGCCTTGGTCGCCGGGGTAAATATCAGTTCCGGCAGCTTCTCGCATTGCCGCAGCCCGTCCGGCAGCTTCTGCCCGCAAACCGTTCCGTGCTCGCGGTACTCCTTCCAGCCGGAGCCGGCCAGGTATCCGCGTATGACACATTCGACCGGCAGAACTTCGACCTTCTTGACCAGCATGCTGCGACCGGCCAACTGCTCGGGGTGGTCGCAGAACGGCTCGGGGAAACTTGCCACGTCGTCGCTTATCAAGTGGTGCTCGATGTCCCCGCCGAGAAAATCGAACCAGAAGCGGGAAATTTGCGTGAGCACAATTCCTTTATAGGGTATGCCGTTGGTCATGACGACGTCGAACGCACTAATCCTGTCGGTCGCCACGATGAGCAGTTTGTCGCCCAGGTCATATATATCACGAACCTTGCCTCGGCTCGGCCGGCTATTTCCTATGTTTGTCTGCAAAACGGTATCCATAGTAGTTTCTTCCTTCATGCCATTTTCCATTTGCTTGTATTGCTCCCGCTCAGGGTCGGCATCCGTCCGGAAGCATAAGCGGGAACTCGCTTTCTTCCTGATTCTTCACATCTCTAAAGACAGGTACAATGAGCAGGCAAATCTTAACAGATCGAGGGGAAAAGTTGAAGAGTTAGTTTAATTTTTGTTTGCCACTTCCAGGCCGTGTTTGGCCATCAGTTCGGGATCAGACATTATTTTTTTGGCCTGGCCATCGGCGATGACGCGACCTTTATCGATCAGGACGGCCCTGTCCGCAAGTTCGGCGGCAAAACGCATATTGCAGGTCGCTATTATCAGCGTCTGGGGCAGGGACTTCAGAAGCCTCATCAGGTTGTCGCGATTTCTGGGGTCCAGACTGCCGTCAGGTTCGTCGAGCGTGATTATACTGGGTCTCATCGCCAGTATGGTTGCGATTGCGGCCGCTCGCTTTTGACCGGCCGAGAGATGGTGTGGGGCCTTATCCGCCATTTCAGCCAGGCCGACGGTTTGCAGGGCGTCGGCCACACGGACTTTGACCTGTTCGGGCTCCAGGCCCATGTTGAGCGGACCGAATGCCACGTCGTCGAACAAAGTGGGCATGAATAATTGATCGTCCGGATTCTCCAGGCAACAGCCCAGACAGGTGCGAATCTTCTTTAGATTCTTCCTGTTCACTTCCATGCCGTCAATACACACTTTTCCGGTACCTTTTGCAAAACCGGCCATAGCGAGAAGCAGCGTTGATTTACCGGCGCCGTTGGGACCTATCAGGGCCAGTTTTTGGCCGTGCTCGACGTGCAGGGTTATGTCGCTGAGGGCCGGCGTGCCGTCGGGGTACTTGTATGTGAAGTTTTCTATTTCGATAGCCTTTGACATTGTCATCACTGCAAAACAGGTCTTACAAAGAGATACAGCCCGAACACGAAGGAGGCCGCGACCAAAACGAACAGTAGGTCCGCGCGGCGAGCTTGCAGTTTCGAGAGCGTACGCCAGCTTCCGTCAAAGCCCCGGGCCTGCATGGCGATGCTTATGTGCTCGGCGGTCTCGATGCTGCGGATAAACAGCGAGCCAAGCATGGAAGCGGCGGTTCGTAGTTCCGTTTTGAACCCGAGGTTCTTGAGTCTTCTGCCTGCCCTTGCGCGCAGTATATGGTGCGCCCTGTCGATAAGGACAAATATGTAGCGGTACAGAAAGCCGAGCTGAATGATCAGTAACCTCGGCACGCCCAGCCGCTGCAGGCCGGTGAGCAGATCGTTGAAACGAGTAGTGGAGACCAGTGCGATTAAAGCCAGCATCGTTACGATGAACTTTCCGAGGATGACGAAACAACGCAGCCACCCGAGCGAGCTTTGCCAGTGAAACGGTCCGAAACTGACCACGACAGGCGCCTTGTCATATAACGGACAGCTCAAAGCCAGGACCAAGACAAACGGGCTGACAAGTAGTATCTGTTTGAAGACGAATCTTAGCGGAATCTTAGCCAGTACCAGGATTGTGAAAGGCCCGATTGCATAGCAGACTAAGATGCTGAACGAAGTGCGCGGCAGCGAGATAACCACGGCGGTAAAGACAAGCACGACCAGGAACTTCACCCTGCTGTCGAGCCGATGTATGGCCGAATCCTGATAGGCAAATTTGTCAATGTGTGCGTGGTGCATGCTTGGTCGCTCGTCGCAGGTACGCCTACAGCGATTGCTTTCTTCTCAGAGTCCATGCGGTTAGCCAGATGACGGCCATTGTCACCGCCGAGCCGGCCACGCCGGCGAAGCTTGTCCAGCCGGCCCCGACGTCGGCCTGCTGCTCGGCTGGTTCTCCAAGTCTCGACGCTCTGGCGGAATAGTCGGGCAGCAGGGAATACTTTGACTGCAGGTCGTCAACCTCGGCGATTCTGGAATCCGGGTTCGATACGGCCGACTCAAAACCGGGCTCATCCGGCCGCTCGGCGTAGCTCCATTCGAGCCCATCCGGCAGGTCCGAGGCGAGCAAAGACAAACCCGCGCCGACGATGACGGCGAAAACCCCCAGCGTGGCAAGGACCGCTTTTCTGCTCAGACGGACCTTACCCGGCAAAGAATCCATCACTATGTCGGGCCTTAGCTGTTGGAGGTACGCCAATACCGCCACGGTAATCAGGCCCTCGACGAACCCGACCAGGAAATGAATGCCTATCATCGTGATCAGAAAAGTCGAGAACGGGACCGCCAGGACGCCGGACAGTGCCGCCTGAATCGGAACAAGAATCGCGCCTGCCTCAATAGCGATCACGCAGGCCAACATCGCTCCGATGTATGCCTTGGTGCTGCTGAAGTGGCCGTTCGTGACAATTCTGTACAGATAATAGCCGAGGTAGGTAGGCACGAGAGCCATGTTAATGATGTTGCATCCAAGGGCCAGCAGGCCGCCGTCCTGGAATATGAGGCACTGAACAATCACGACCGAGGATATGACAATCGCGCCTAAGTGCGGGCCCAATATGATTGCCAGCAGGACGGCCCCGACCATGTGCCCGCTTGTTCCGGGCATAGCGGGCAACTGGAAATTGACCATCTGGCCTGCAAAGATGAATGCCCCCATTATGCCCATCAGGGCGAGTTTATCCGCGGCGATAATATTCCTTGCGGCCCTGCAGATAAAACCCAGAGCGCCGGCCGCTATCGCAAGTGTCCCGGTCGCAACCGGAACCGACAGTAATTCGTTGGCCATGTGCATGGCAAGCCCCTTTCCTGATTGTTTAGAATACCATTTGTGCCCGCAGGCCCAGTACGACAGCGTCACTGGCTGTGTCGCCGCCCGGATTGGCAATGTATTGAATACTCGGACTGACACTCACCCACGGCGTAATCCTGGCGTTGTAGTAAAGCTCAAGAGCGCTTTCATAGTCCTTGGCATAAGTCACAGATGCGTTGTTGCTGAAGACGCCCTGAGCGAAACCGGCGCCGAGCACGTCCTCGTCACGGCCTTCCACGAAGCCCTGATATTGAAAGCCGACGCTCCAGAAACCGGTGATATCATTTTTCCTGTCGTCAGCATATCCGTATCTGAGGAATGTGCCGAGGCCCTGACTGTCTTCCGTCTCGGCGTTTTCCTTGGCCAGCATCCGGTCGCAGCTAAGATAAAATCCGACGTCGTCGCGATAGCTGCCGGTGGCGTCCGAGTGCCCTTTAGGCTGAGGGTCGTTCCAGAGACCCACGCGATAAGCGCTATGTAACGGCCCGTTGTCCGAATCCATTTGGTGTATCAGGCCGGTCTCAAGAACATAGAAGAAATAGTCCTCTCCGTGGAAAGCCGTTCGCAGACCCGTTTCTCTTGCATCGTTTTGTGCATCTACTACGCCTGCGGAGACATACCACCAATCGATGGGGTTATAGAAGACCGCTGCTCCCAGGGCGTAGTCCGGGAACGGAATCGTCGGGTTGTTGACAAGGGCGCCGTTCAAGAACTGGCTTGTCTCGTCATTTGCAAAAGCGCTG
>JBDREF010000184.1:0-3267 GCA_043820045.1 Planctomycetota bacterium
CCCAGGTAAGCGTTGGCCGCCGCTAAAATCATCGAGAGCACAACACCCAAAACAAATGCCTTGATTGTAATTTCCGGTAGTGGCTTTCCTTGTGAATCCATTTTTCACCTATTCCAAGTTTGACAACATCGCGATTGACACAAGCGTCACTGACGCGTACCAGAAAACGTCACAATTATTTTACAAACTGAGCGACAAAGTATTTCGGCCTCAGCGGCTCGCCCGTGGCGCGTTCGATCATATCGTTCCAGTAATAAACCGCTCCAGCTTCGAAGACTTTCTTGGCCAGAAAATCGCCGACCCTTTTCTCGCCGACGTAGCTGACGTCTTTGTCGGATTCGAGCTTCATGACTTTGTGGACAAGATGGTTGTGCAGTTGAGACGCCAGCAGTTCGCCCAACATGTAGTTGTGGTAATAGCACGGGGCGATGGTGAAATGAATCTTGGCGGCCCAATCCGGCTCGTCGCGACCTGCTGGTTTTTTGATAAGCTGGTACTTCTCTACCGTCTTCCACCACAGCGCATTGAGGTCCTGGTCGGGATTGGCATAAAGCTGCTTTTCAAAGTTGTACATCACCATGGCCCAGCGGGCGAAAATGATTTGCTTTAGCTGGGCGTACCTGCCGCTGACCTTTTCGATATCCTCTCGCTGCTGGTCGGACAGTTTCAACATTTGCTGCATCCAGACTGCGTTACGGCTGAGTCTGCCGAAGAACATTGCAATGGCCTCGGTTGTGAAAATATGCGCCGGCTCTCTTAGCAGATACGGCACATTGGGATCCATATACCTGTCGTAAACAGCGTGTCCCAGTTCGTGCAGGATAGTCTCCATCCATGTCTCATTATTCGTGAGGTTGCAAAGAATTCGCACGTCGCCGGCGCGGTCTATGTCCGTGCAGAAAGCGTGCGGATTCTTGCCTTCGCGTTCGTACAGGTCGCTGTTGGCGAGTATGGATTCGACCGGCAAACCGATGCCGGCGAAGAATTCTATTGCCAGCTCCTTGACGTCTTTGTCCTCATAGTAGCCATCCAAATCCAGGTCGTACACCATAGGGGTTTCCTGGAAGAACGGGTCGTGGTAGTGCCACGGCATCAATTCCGCGACGGCCACGTTGTACTTGGCCGCCAATATGCGGTCCAGATCGGCCTTCAGTTCGGCGAACGGCTTATTGGTCAGCTCGTAAAGTTCCTCGAAAATCCGGTCCAGCTCTTTGACATCCTGCTCTGCGGTGGCCAGAGAAAGAGTGTGGAAATTATCGAATCCGAGCTTCTGCGCCGCCCGGTTTCTAAGCTTGACTAACCGGATGATATCGTCCGCGACCACCGGGGCGACCTGCTTGCTGGCCAGCCACGCCTGTTTTCTTTTGGCCGAGACGGTCTCGTCCTTTAGGATTTCCTTGATCTCGTTATCGGTTACTTTCTCCCCGTCGATGGCGCCGCGGAAGGTGCTGAAATTCTTCTCGATTTGCGTGCCAAGATCGACGATTTCCTTCAGCAGTCCGGGGTCTATCTGGTTTCCGAGGTAAGCGTTGTATAACGCATTCAACTGCCGGGACAGGATAGGCGTGTCCACGTGTCCGGATTGTTTCATTTCCCTGAGCAAGGCAAACCCCTGGGGATCACTGTAAATCCGGCGAATCTTCAGTGTCAATTCGCTGACTTTATCGTAGTCCTCGGATTTGCCGCTGATCGCCGCATCCCAGTAGGCAAGGTTCATCTCTTTGTTCATCGGCTCGATTTTTTCCACGTGCGTAGTAATGAACTGCTGCAATTGCTTCTCCTTTTGATTGGGTGCGCAGCCAGGAAGAGCACCGCTGATTGCCAGCATCAAGGCCAGAGTCGATAGAGTTTTCATGACGTCATACCCCTACTAAATTTCGCGTTGCCGGCCCTGGTTATCATGGGCCTCTTGTCTGGGGATATTATCATTTCGACCGGCTCGAAGCAAGCGGGTTTTGGAATCACTGCTGGGAGGTCTGGCGATAATTTTTCCTGGTCTCCTATTTTTCTTCTTTGAATTCGGGCGACGACACTTGTACCATATCGCATTATGGCTGAGAGCAAGTATTTGACAGCACCGGTTTCATCCAAGGAAATGCCCGCCGGCATTCCCTATATTCTCACGAATGAAGCTGCGGAGCGTTTCGCTTTCTACGGGACACGGTGCATTCTTGTATTTTTCATGACGCATCTTCTGCGCAGTGCCGGCGGCGAGCTTGACCCGATGACGCCCGAGCAAAGCAAGACATGGTTCCATTTGTTTGTCTCGGCCGTCTATTTCATGCCTCTGGTCGGCGCCCTGATATCCGACATCTGGCTTGGCAAATACAGGACCATCCTCTATTTTTCGGTGCTTTACTGTTTTGGTACTCTTACCCTTGCAATGAATGACACGCGTCTCGGGTTGGGGGCCGGGCTGATTCTAATTGCTGTCGGCTCCGGCGTCATAAAGCCCTGTGTGAGCGCAAATGTCGGCGATCAGTTCGGAAAAACCAACAAGCACCTGTTAGAAAGAGTGTATAACTGGTTCTATTTCTCAATTAACTTGGGCGCTTTCATCTCCAATCTACTGGTGCCTGAATTGCTTGACCGGTATGGGTCCGGCGTTGCGTTCGGTGTTCCCTGTGCCTTCATGGTGCTGGCTACGATAGCATTCTGGCTCGGGCGCAGGAAATTTGTCCACATACCGCGCGGCGGCATTGAATTCGTCAGGGAGTGCTTGAGCGGTAAAGGCATAAGAGCGATCGGCAAGCTGTGCATAGTGTATCTCTTTGTTGCACCATTTTGGGCCCTGTTCGATCAGATGGACTCGGCCTGGATGCTCCAGGCTGAGAAAATGAACCGCAACTGGCTGGGCCACGAGTGGCTGCCCACTCAGATAGTCGCCGTAAACCCCCTGATGATATTGATCCTGATTCCTGTTTTCTCGTACGTCATATATCCGGCGATAAACAAGGTATTTGCGTTGACGTCGCTGCGCAAAATAGGCTTGGGTCTGTTACTGGCCGCTTCGCCTTTCGTCGTCTCGGCCCTGATTGAAACCGCAATTGTCGCCGGCGGCGCACCGAGCATCGGATGGATGGTCCTTGGGTACCTGCTGCTTACCTCTGCCGAGATAATGGTCTCGATTACCTGCCTGGAGTTCTCATATACTCAGGCTCCGAAGAGAATGAAGTCGTTCATTATGGCGGTCTTTCTTCTGTCAATTTCGCTGGGAAATGCCTTCACCGCGGTTGTCAACGTCTTTATTCAAAACGAAGACGGCAC
>JBDREF010000185.1:0-3701 GCA_043820045.1 Planctomycetota bacterium
CCCTCGGTTTCTCAACTTGGCACGATGACATAATCTTTTCGGCAGCCTGCTTAATCCCGGTAACTACTTCGGTGCCGTCCGGAATCTCGGCCCGATGTTTGCGGCCATGGCCGCTAAGGACGTAAATACCCTGTGCGCCGGCGTTCCGGGCCAGTTGAATGTCGTGTGGATGGTCGCCTACAGTGAAAGACACACCAATATCTATCTCATAACGCTCTGCGGCTTTTCTCAGGAAATAAGGTTTTGGCTTTATGCAAGGACAGTTGTCTGCGCGCCCATGCGGACAAACATAGACATCTGTAATTACAACTCCTCTTTCAGCGAGAGCGGCAACGATGCAGCGGTTAACCTGATTAACGTCGCTGCGAGTGATTACGCCCTCAGCGACGCCAACCTGATTGGTCACGATAAAAAGCAGAAAAAACTCCTGGAGCTTTTGTAACGCCTCGAAGGTTTCCGGAAAGAAGACTACATTGGACGGCTCCCGAAGATGACCACGGTCCTCGATTATTGTGCCGTCTCTGTCCAAGAACACAGCGGCATTTGCATTATGCCTCATGGTCACTTTCCCCTGTCTTGGACCTGCTTTTGGCTCTGTTCTGTTTTTCATCGTGGTTTGGGCAGATCGTTACCAAAGGCCTCTTTGATCCAAGCTGTCATTTCCTCATCGGAAATGGCAGATACACGGTCGGCTTTGTATTCGGCATCAATCTTGTCCTTTATCATTACAACGCGCGGATCATGTTTAGGTATCTCGATCTGATATCTTGCCTCGATATAATGTTTGACGCCTGCCGCTCCGGTCTTGTCTGTAATCGCCACGCCCGCTGGGCGGTTGAGCAGCTTCTTGGTATCAAAACAGTTATAGATTTCCTCGTTTTTTAATAGACCATCCGCATGGATGCCGGCCCGTGTAACATTAAAGTCCTTTCCGACAAGTGGATAGTTGTTTGGTATGCTGAAGCCCAGTTCTGCCTTGGTGTAATTGGCGAGTTCGGTTATTGCTGCATAGTTAACACCTTCTGTCATCCCTTTTAACTGAGCATGTTCGATTAACATTGCCTCCAGCGGCGAATTACCTGTGCGCTCACCGAATCCGAATATGGTGCTGTTGACAGCACTGCAGCCGTATAGCCAGGCAGTGGCTGCGTTGACCTGGACCTTGTGGAAATCGTTATGACCGTGCCACTCGAGCCATGCGGAGGCGAAACCAAGCTGCCGTAGTCCGTGGAGCAACTTCGGGACGCTGCGCGGCAAGGATACGCCCGGCCAGGGCAAGCCGAATCCGAGTGTATCACAAAGCCGGATCTTGACCCGCGTGTCATACTCTACCGCCAGTCCGAGTAAACGGCTGGCAAGAGGCAAAACGAAACCCTCATAATCGGCCCGGGTAACATCCTCAAAGTGGCAACGAGGAATGATGCCCTCGTCAAGCGCTGCTCTGACGATATCCAGATAGCCTTGCATCGCCTGACTCCTGGTCTTTCGCAGCTTTAAGAATATGTGATAGTCGCTGGCCGAAGTCAGAATGCCGGTCTCGGCCAGTCCCATTTGCGAAACCAGCTTGAAGTCAGCCGCAACCGCTCTGATCCAGCCGGTTATCTCGGGATACTTGTAACCTCTCTCTTTGCAGAGTTCCACAGCTTTGCGGTCCTTTTCCGAATAGAGGAAGAACTCGCACTGGCGAATAAGACCAGTATCCCCGTCTATCTCATGCAGGAGATCGTATATACGAACGATTTGCTCCGGCGCATACGGCGGTCGTGCCTGTTGACCGTCCCTGAACGTCGTGTCGGTTATCCATATATGCTCCGGAACATCATATGCGACGCTTACCTCGTCAAATATGACGCGAGGGAATTCGGTGTAAGGAAAGGTCTCCCGATACAGGCTGGGCCTTCCGGCGTCCACAAGCCTCAAGCTCTTTTCTGCCATAAGAACTCCTTTAATGCACTATCACTGACCTTTACCATCAACTTCTTTATCCGAACCAATGGATATAAGCTTGCGCAGGCAGGCATTGCAGTGTATCTGAGCCTCTGACTGGGGGGCCGACTTGCCCGCCATCAAGGCGACGGCGTCGGCGGTCGTGAAAATAGCCACCGGCCGGCGATGAGCACCTCCTTGAGTAACAATCACCAACTGATGGATCCCGCGTTCCAGTATCAGTTGGACGGCTTCGTGGACCCGGGTATCCGGCGAGACGGTAAGTATCTCCGGCGTCATGATGTCTTCGGCGCCGATCTGCGAGAGGTCTTTGCCATAGGAGCGGATCAGGTCTGTTTTCGAGATGATCCCGCAGGCGTCGAGACGCTCGTCCACGACCACAAGGGCCGATACATCGTTGTCGAGCATTATTCTCGCAACCTCGGCGGCGTTCGCGTTTACGCTGCACGTTACCACGCCTCTGCACATGACATCTCTGATTACCCGTTCCATATCCTTCTCTTTACAGCCTCTGGCACTATCGTATTGGCCAAAACGTGCTTCGACGGCTTTGCAGGCAAAAAAAAAACCGACAACAGTGCCGTAAATGAAAACGACTACTGTTTGCCGGCCCATTCTCCAGCAGGTAGCCCGTCGTCCCAAGGACGCCTTGCCGCGCTACCCCCTGTCAATCTGCCAATCAAGATTTTTTAACTTTCCCGCATTCTAAGGATATTCCGGGCCAAATCAAGCTAATTGTTGAGAAAATCTGCCGACCTTCCGGTCTGTGCAATCTACCCGGCGGATTCCGCGAGGGTGAAGACGATGATGCGCTCGCCGGTAACGGTACTGATGTCGGTGTGAAGACTGACAATCCTTCTGCCGGTAATGTCGGAGATGGTCTTTTCGAGAAGCGGCCGGGCCTTTTCGAGCAGCTCCGTCCTGATCTGCTTGACCAACCGGCGCCCTCTCGTACTCTCATCTGCACTGGCAAGCTGTTTCTCTGCCGGCGTCAGAACCCGCTGAAGACGCACGACAACGATATCGTCAAGGAAATACGTCTTGGTCTCGTCGGGGCCACGGCCCATGTACTCCTTTTCGAACTCGACTATCGCCTTGCTGATCTCGGCCTCAATCTGTCCTTTGCTTATCGCCATATCAGACTCGTTATCCCATCGAGAAGCCTTTGCGGTGCGAGACGCCCAGAACCTTACGGCAATGAGAGCAGAAGTAAATATACCGCTTTCCGAAGAACCCCTTGAGTTCCCGCATCCACACCGTGCGCAGCTCGGCCGAACAATGCGGACAGACCGGCTCGACGGCGTCTTTGATTTCCAGATTAATCACAAGCGACGATTATCGCCACAAAGACTGCCCGTGTAAACAAGAAAAGCCGAGTCCGAAGGACCCGGCCTTGCTTTGTCATCTGCCAGCCCGCGCCAACTGTCTGAGCTATCACAGAGAATCAGTCGAGCAGTCCCGGCAGCACCAGCCTCTCCTGCTGGCGCGCGGGGTCAGCACCTCGCGCAGCTCCTGGCGGGCCTTTGCCAGCTCTTTTGCAGCGTTTTCTCTGGCTTGACGCAGGACGGCGATTTCCTGCTCGATTTGCTCGGCTGTCGAATTCTTATCCTCCAAAAGCGCGAGCAGTAGCTCGCAGCCTCAGTAGTCTTTGAAGCGCTGCATCCAGTGTGGCCAGTCCTGAGGTTGTACGCCGCCCGCTCTTGTCCAGGGACCGGCGGTGTCGAACTCGCGATACCATTTCAGGGTCCAAAGTT
>JBDREF010000186.1:0-3056 GCA_043820045.1 Planctomycetota bacterium
GCAACAGCCGTCATATCCCACAGCACCTTGGACCATGCGAAGTGGTCCTTGCGATATTCCTTGAAAATCTTGAGCAGGTAATCGCCGATAGCTCCCCGCCCGGCCACGTATCTCTCCATTTCCGGAACGGTAGTCGTGAAGTGTGTGACGATGGGCGTGCAGGGCAGTTGCACGAAAGGCACTCCGCAGTCGAAGATAATCCTTGAGGCATTCAGATCCTGCCGGAAGTTGAACTCCCTCTGATGCGGCCAATTGTGGCCGTTCCCGCCTAGCCATACAACCACGATTTTGTCGATGATGGACGGATCGATGAGAATGGCGTTGCTGACGTTGGTGATGGCTCCGACAGCGGCGACATAGAGCGGGTCTTTGGGGCTGCTCCTTCTTGCCCTCTCGACCAAATCCATGGCCGCCGGGCTTCTTTCCGGATTCTTCATATCGTTCAGGTAGCGCGAGCTGCCTTTGAAAGCGAAACCCTCTGGGGATTTATCAAGTCGCTTCAGGACTCTGAGTATCTCTTCGTAACTCTTCTCCATCCCGTCCTGCGGCCCGCTTGACCTGTTGTTTTTGAAAGGAGCGGCATAGACCGCTTGTACGTCCAGTTCGGGCGAAATCAAAGCATAGACAAGTGCGAACTGGTCGTCGATTTCGTTATAGGTATCCGTATCAAGTACCATCCGGACCGGCCTTTCGGCCGGAGGCCGCAACATTTCGATACGTTGACCCTCCGAAACCGCAGGAAACTGCTGCCCGAACAGAGGCAGCCCAACAATAATGGTGTTCAGGAGTAATGTGGTGCCGAATGTGGTTCTCATTGGCAGGCTCCTTTTAAAACTGATGGTTCCGTCTCATAAATGATCAGCTTCATCGCTGAACTTCGTTTTTCAGAGTATACCAAGCCCGCCTTGCAGATGCAATCTGCGATGCCCTAAGCATTGGAATTGTTGAATTATGCGAAGCCCCTGCCCATCCAGGGCCTCTCAGTAATGCCGGGGTGGCTTTTTGCTTGAATGAAGCGGATCAATCCTATAGGCTTCCTTATCGAAAGAACCGGATGATACGGTCGCATTGGCAGCACGCTGTGCGCATCCGAGCCCAGATATGACGGCAATATATAGAGTATTAGGAGGTGCAAAAATGTCGAAGCTAAAGACCTACAATGTCTGTGCGGTACTTTTCATAGGCCTGATGGGGAGCTTGATAGCCAAATCACCCATGGGCACCAACTGTTACGGCCAATCTGCGCCGGCCTATACAGCCGATTGGGAATCGCTCAAAAAGCATAACCCGGCGCCCGAATGGTTTCGGGACGCCAAATTTGGTATCTATTTTCACTGGGGCGTTTACTCCGTGCCGGCTTTCGGCAGCGAATGGTACCCTCGGAATATGCACAACAAGAGCGGCGCCAGCTCGGAGTACAAGCATCACGTCGAGACCTACGGGGAACCAACTAAGTTTGGCTATCCCGACTTCGTGCCGATGTTCAAAGCCGAAAAGTTCAATGCCGAGGAGTGGGCCGAGCTGTTTCAAAAGGCAGGTGCTCGGTTTGCAGGTCCTGTGGCGGAGCACCACGATGGCTATTCAATGTGGGACAGTGATCTAACCCCATGGAATGTAATGGACACGGGGCCCAAACGCGATATCACCGGCGAGTTGGCTAAGGCCATTCGCAAACGCGGCATGAGATTCGTGACTACTTTTCACCATGCAAGAAACAACTTGCATCAGGTTGAGAAAAGAGGCGAGTCGGTCTGGACCGGCCATTACGAGTTCGTCAAGCGTGATTTCCCGGCCCTGCTCGAAGATCCGAAGAACGCAATCATGTACGGCTATATGCCCCGCGAGAAATTCCTTGCGATGTGGAAGGGTAAACTGCTTGAGGTGATTGACAAGTACCAGCCCGACTTGATGTGGTTCGACTCCTGGCTGGACGAAATACCGGACCAGTACAAGATGGAGTACCTGGCGTACTACTTCAACAAGGCGAATGAATTAGGCAAGGAGGTTGTTGTCACATTCAAGCAGGATGATTTGCCGCGCGAGGTGGCCCTGGATGATTATGAAAAGGGCAGGGCCGACAAGCTGACCGACTTCGTCTGGCTGACGGATGACACTATCAGCCGAGGCAGTTGGTGCTACACCCATGATCTCGGGATCAAAAGCACAGCCGAGGTGCTGCGTACGTTCATAGACCTTGTCAGCAAGAATGGCCAGTTGCTGCTGAATATTTCCCCGAAAGCGGACGGTACGATTCCCGACAACCAGAAGGAGGTGTTGCTGGGAATAGGCCAATGGCTTTCGAAATATGGGGAGGCCATTTACGACACCCGTCCGTTTGTCGAGTACGGAGAAGGCCCGACCCGGATGCAAAAGGGCGGCGGTTTCTCGAAAATGAAAGGCAGCTATGGGGCGGAGGACATCCGCTATACGCGCAAGGGCGACACAGTCTATGCGATAGCGCTCGGTTGGCCCGGCGAAAACAAAGCTGTAATGATGAAAATGTTCGGCCAGGGCCGGGAGGCTCAGGACATAAAGGTCAAAAACGTCTCAATGCTCGGTACGACCGAGTCAATAAAATGGGAGCGACAGGCGTCCGGCCTCATCGTCCATACGCCGAGCAGGAATGTTAACGAACTGGCTATCGTGTTCAAGCTCAGCACTGCGGGTGATTAGGTCGAAGTCCGTACCGACATACGGCCATGAAGCGCGTAGAGCGTCTTCCATGTTCGGCTGCGGATTCTCGCATGTGAACGTCTGATGCGAAAGGAGGTAACAGGAATGAGAGTAAGTTGCTTGACAATGATGTTGAGTTTTCTGTTCACTATCGGCTATCCTGAGCCCGTTGCCGCCCGGCAGGGTGGTGATCTGGCTGACCTTGCCCGTATCCGGACGGACGCCAAGACCAGACGTGTCAGCAGCTACGACCGAACCGGGGGCAACAACGACCGGTTCGAGAACATCGAAACCGGCGAAGTCCGGGAGCTGTTCAACGTCAAGGGTGCGGGCGTGATAAATCATATCTGGATCACGATAGCGCCGCCTCCCGAACAACTCAA
>JBDREF010000187.1:0-2196 GCA_043820045.1 Planctomycetota bacterium
GTTGGGATTTCCCAGATTATCAATCAGTCCGGCGATACTCTGTCGCCATTGGGCCGTTGTCGCAGGTGATTGACTGTCGGAGCGGTAATTGAAGAATGTCTTTCCGGCTATCAGCAATACTGGCAGGAGGATTGGCAGCACTGACAGCCAGAAGGGCGGCAGCGAAGCTTCGTCGCTTTCGGCCATGCGTCTCAGTTCGGCGGTGGAAGTATCGGCCGTGTCTCTAACCGGTATGGGCCATCTCCGGTTTGCCCACAACGCATAAAGGTAGCCTGCACTGACAGTAAACAGGCCGACGACGATTCCTCCTGCCATCATCAGTCCTATATTTACGGAAAGCTCTCCCGCGACGAACAAAGGACCGGGTGTCGGCGGCACGAGGGAATGGGTCATGGTTGCCCCAGCCACAATCGACATGATGTAGAGGCCGTAATTGCGGCCTGTCCTGATCCCCATCGCTTTGCCAAGCGGCATCATCAAATAAAAAACCGTATCGAAGAATACAGGCATTCCCAGCAGGAAGCCGCTGCTCAGGAATGCGTGTGACGTACGTTTTTCCCCTAACCATTTGATTAGAGACCGAACAACGCGCTCCGCGGCGCCGCTTTCGAGCAGGAACTTGCCGATGATGGACGCCATAGCAATGAGAATTCCAATCTTGGTGCACGTACGGCCAAATCCCTGGGCCACGCGTTCGCCGACGGAAGAAGCCACCAGGGCGGTCGCTTCTTTTGCCGTCATCTGCTTCTCCTCGGCAAACTTCTGCAATGCCGCGGGAGTGGTAAGACTTGCGACGATCATCGCTCCAAGTATCAACGCCAGGAAAGCGTGCAGACGCAACACTAAAATCCCGCCCAAAACCACAATCATGCCGACCAGCAGTAGCCAGAGGGGGTCGATCATGCGTCTTGCCTCCTGACCCACTTGAGACTGTGATCGCCCGTGACAGCGATAGTATCGGCCGAAGAGTCCAGCTTGAACACAGACCATGGACCGGGAATGAATGGGTATCTTTCTATGACGGTTTCGTCAATGTTGATTCCCATGCCGGGTCCGTCCGGAAGAATAAGGTAACCGTTGTCTATATTCAAAGTCTCGGCCAGAATCTCATCCGCCAGAGGAAAGGGGTACATCACCGGATGTCCCCTGTGCGAATAACAAGGATATTCAAGCCATTCAACAACATTCTCGGGCCAGCACACGCCTAACTGTGCCGCGGCCAATATCTCCAAGGTCGTGCCCCAGCTATGAAATGCAAATCGCAGCCCACTTTCGCGCACGGCTTCGAAGATTCGCCGGGCGCTCGAAATCCCTCCCTGGCAAAGGATGTCCATTTGAACGTAATCAACGGCCTGCGAGCGTATCAGGTCGTCAAAGCCCGAATCATCCTGCTCGTGTTCGCCTGAAGCCAGCTTCACATCGGACTGCTCGCGCAGTCTTCGGTATGCAGCGTGGTCATCGGGCGGCAAAGGTTCTTCCAGCCAGACGGGACGATAATCCTTCATGTCACCGGCAAGTTTCGCTATGGTCTCGAAGGAATAGCTCTTGTCCCCCATCCGCCACCATGTATGCGCATCGACCATCAAGCCGGCGTCGGGCCCGACAGCCTGCCGCATCAGGGCTATCGTCTCCAGGTCTTTCTCAGGTCCCATACCGGGGCGCATCTTGTATGCCGGAAATCCCATATCTATTACGGCGTGTGCCTCCTCGGCGTACTTTTGCGGCTCCATGTACATCCCTGCGCTGCCGTACAGCTTTATCCTGTCGCGTTTGCGTCCTCCGAGCAGGTCCGACAGCGTACAGCCTTCATATCGCGACACAAGATCGAGCAGTGCGATTTCGACGGCTCGGTAAGTTTTCACAACTTCCGGCTCGGCAGAAAATCGTAATTCTTCCCAGCGACATGGATCTTTCCCGACCAGAAACGGGCCAATTTCTTGCTTTATCTCCCGGTCGGCACGTTCGTGGGCCGGACCTGGGGCATATCCCCTCAGCCCCGTGTCGGTGGTGACCCGAATCAGCATCGCGTCTCTCTTGAAAATCGTGCGCTCCCCAGCCCAAAATCGCAGCTTGACAGGCTCCGGCATCTGATAGGACATTAGAAAGGACTCAACCTGTGCGATTTTCAAAGTGTGCTTCCTCTGAAATCTTCAAACCCTGGTGTATTTGACGGGTTCTATTTCCCAGTCTTACATG
>JBDREF010000188.1:0-15395 GCA_043820045.1 Planctomycetota bacterium
CCGGTCCTCATAGGCGCCAGATTTACGAATAACGTACCCAGCGATTTCTTTAGCGGGGTGCTCGACGAAGTCGCACTCTTTAATACGGCCCTTACAGAGCAACAGATCAGGGATGTCATGTACGGGCTCAGCTTTCCAAAGGCCTCCAATCCCAATCCGGAGGATGGGGCCATACATGAGGATACGTGGGTTAACCTGAGCTGGAGGGCCGGAGACTTCGCCGTATCGCACGATGTGTATCTCGGCGAGAGTTTTGACACTGTGAACGATGCTGCCACCAACAGCGAGACCTTCCGCGGCAACCAGACCGCAACGTTTTATGTAGCCGGCTTCCCCGGATTTGCCTATCCGGACGGCCTTGTTCCGGGCACGACGTACTATTGGCGAATCGACGAGGTCAATGACGCCAATCCGGATAGCCCATGGAAAGGCGATGTCTGGAGTTTCACGATTCCTCCGAAGACTGCCTACAATCCCGATCCGGCTGACGGGGCCGAAGGCGTGGCTCCGAATGCGACGCTCAAATGGACACCGGGTTTCGGCGCCAAGCTGCACACCGTCTATTTCGGCGACAGCTTCGACGATGTAAGCAATGCAGCCGGAGGACTCCCGCAGAGTATCGCAACCTATAAGCCTGCTTCCCTTGAATCGGAGAAGGTTTACTACTGGCGTGTGGACGAGTTCGAGGGGATAGCAACGCATAAAGGCGATATCTGGGGTTTTGCGACTACGGGCGCAGCGGGCGGTCCGCAGCCGGCTAACGGCGCGACGGGCGAATCGAAAATCGCAAAGCTTGCCTGGACGCCGGCAGCCAACGCCATCTCACACGATGTTTACTTCGGCACCGAAAAAGATGCTGTTAAGAACGCCACTACTGCTTCTCCGGAGTACATCGGCAACAAAGCCCTCGGCACTGAAAGCCACGATCCCGGAATACTCGCCTTAGGTGCAACCTACTACTGGCGCGTGGATGCCGTTTACAATGCAGGTCCGGTGAAAGGTCTTGTCTGGAGCTTCACTATAGCCGATTTCATTCTTGTCGATGATTTCGAGTCCTACAATGACATCGATCCTCCCGATCCTGCAAGCAACAGGATATTCGACAAGTGGATCGACGGCTTTGGAATAACCGACAACGGCGCTCTCGTCGGCAATGAGATGCCTCCCTATGCCGAGCAGATTATGGTCCACGGCGGTGCTCAATCGATGCCGTACTCATACGACAACAACCTAAAGACCTCCGAGGCAACACTGACGCTGGTCTATCCGCGCGACTGGACCGAGGAAGGAGTAACCAAGCTGTCGCTGTGGTTCCGCGGCTCTTCCGGCAATGCGGCCGATCGAATGTATGCCGCCCTTAACGGCACAGCAGTTGTCTATCACGATGAACCGGCCGCAACACAGACAACCGGATGGAACGAGTGGGTAATCGACCTTCAGACTTTTGCCGACCGGGGCGTGAACCTGACCAGCGTCAACACGATCACAATCGGCTTGGGCACGAAAGGCAGTCCTGCCGCAGGCGGTGCAGGGACGATGTACTTCGACGATATCCGGCTGTATCAATAGGTTTGCAGGGACTATAAAGGCAGCAGCCGATTGAGCCGCTTAATAGATTGGCCTGCACGAATCCGGGGCCTGTATTGATTCACTCGGTACAGGCCCCGGTTGTTTTGCTCTAAGCCTGACTCTGAACCGATTCGAAGCACGATCTCGGAAATAAGCCGCCCGCAAACGGCTAATTCATTGATTCATCAACGCCGTCTTCGCCTTTTTCCCTTGCCTTTCCAGACAATTGCGAAAACAATATGAGGGCCGGCGGCGGAGATTTCCTGCTCGATTCGGCCGGCAGGTATGTCGTTAAGCGATTCTTTGTCCGAGAGTATTAGTATGTCAAATTCGATTAGGTAGGGCTTGGCTCCAGGGGCTTGTCATTCCGCACTCGATGTGGAATCCAGGGCGCCAGTTATTCTGGATTCCCGCTTTCGCGGGAATGACAAGTCGCAGAATCAACCATGACGGAGTACTATGACGATACATTTTTTGGATATTTTCGGTACGTTCGTATTCGCCGTATCGGGCGCGTTTCGGGCTGCGCGGCATGAGCTGGACCTGCTCGGCGTGCTGGTGCTGGCGATAGCCACCGGCGTCGGCGGGGGGATCGTCAGGGACCTGATGATCGGATGCACGCCCCCGGCAGCGTTTCGGGACGAAACCTACCTTATCGTCTGCGTGCTGGGCGGCCTCGTCGTCTTCTTTGCAGCGGGCAAGATAGCGCCCCGCTGGGACCGCGTCATGGCCGCCGATGCGGTCGGCCTGGCCGTCTTTGCCGCAATCGGCTCGGCCAAAGCGAGCCTGTACGGCCTCGGAGACATCGGAATCGTCATGATGGCCGCAATTACCGCCACCGGCGGCGGCGTAATAAGGGACATGCTCGTCAGGGAGATACCCGCCGTACTCAGGGCCGATTTCTATGCGACTGCGGCCCTTCTCGGAGGCGCATGTTTCGTGGCGGCGGGGCGGCTCGGGTTCAGCCAGGGCACGCAACTGATCTGCGCGATAGCCGTCACATTCTGCCTGCGCGTCCTCGCGATGAAATACGGAATCTCGCTGCCGAAGCTGCACAGCCTGCCCGCATCACCCTCGCAACTGACACGCCAGCGCAAATCCAAACACGAAAAGCTCGACCAGGGCCGGGACTCGTAACGCCGGAGATTGCCACGGCCCTTCGGGCCTCGCAATGACATTCTGCGAAGGTTCTCCACAGAGCAAGTCTGCCTCCTTCGCCCTGCACTGCTGAAAAATCCGTTACCTCCGCCGCTCTCGGTGCCTTTAACAGGTAGAGACAATGACAAAATCAACAAGGCAAATAAGAAGGAGACTGACAATGAAACGGCTGCTATTGACAATCATGCTCGCGGCACTGGTAATGTCCCTTGCCGGCTGTGTCGTGGTCGAAGAGCACCACCATCACGCACGCAGACCATACGGCGTAATCGTAGCGAATCCGAGACCCGTGGTCATCGCCCCGGGCCGTCCTCCTTATCCTCATCCTCCGCACAACAGAGGCGGGTACGGCCGTCACGGCTTCTAACACAAGCGCCCCCGGGCCGGCCATAGCCATAACACTCGCCGGCCCGGCGAGTTCCGCCAACGGTATTCTCTGTCCCGTATTGTGTATTGTCCCTTTTCCCCCTGATACCCTGTTAGCCTGATACCCTGCCCTCTGGTATCCCGATGTCCCGATCCCCTCAATTCTGTATTCTGAGTTCAGTATTCTCATTTATTTCTTTCTTTCCTTGCACTTTTGTGCAGGTCATGCCATAATGGGCCGCGTGGGTGCGAATGTTTAGGGCGGCGACGCACCAACCCGCTGCGATTCGTGTTGATGCAGCGAAATAAGACGTTCAAGATTCTGCCGCCTGCGTAGCCAGGGACAGGCGATGAAACAAGCCGACAAAACACACGCTCGCGTCGAAAAACTCACACAAGTTCTCAAAGACAAGACGCTGCTGCTGATAGTGATGCAGGACAATCCCGATCCGGACTCCATTGCCGCAGCCGTGGCACTTCGCAAATGCGCCAACAGCATCGCCGGCGTTCAGTGCTCCATCGCCCACGGCGGCACCATCGGGCGCGGCGAGAACAGGGCACTGGTCCGCTACCTCGGGCTCAATCTCCACCGCATCGAGGACATTGACTTCCTGAAGTTCGACGCCATCGCCATGGTCGATACCCAGCCGGGCACCGGCAATAACGCTCTGCCAATCGAGCACGAGCCGGAGATAGTAATCGACCATCACCCGTGCCACCGTGCTACAAGAAGCTTGCAGTTCATAGACGTCCGCAGCTCATACGGCGCCACTTCCACCATATTGTTCGAATATCTCATCGACGCCAACGTAGCCATCGATACGCCGTTAGCCACCGCCTTGCTCTACGGCATCCGTTCCGACACTCAGGACCTCGGCAGAGAGGCAATCGGCGCCGACATCAAGGCGATCGAGTTGCTTTACCCGATGGCCAACAAGAAAATGCTAAGCGAGATTCAACGCGGCAGCGTACCCAGAGAATACTTTCAGATGCTGGGCGTGGCCCTCAAGAATGCCCGCATATACGGAAGCGCAATTATCACGATGTTAGGCCGTATCGATAATCCCGACATGATCGGAGAGGTTGCCGACCTGCTGCTGCGAGGGGACAAAACCGCATGGACAATGTGCATGGGCCTGTTCGATGGCAAGATGCTGCTGAGCGTCCGCACGTCCGAGCCGGATAAGGACGCCGGCAAAGTGACAAAACGCCTCGTCGCCAGAAAAGGAACCGGCGGCGGCCACCAGAGCTACGCCGGCGGACAGATACGCCTGAAGCAGGGCACCGAAGCGGAGTTCGCGCGAATGGAAAAAGTAATCCGCCAGAAGTTCGTTCGCTTAATCCGCGTCGATGAAAACCGCCCGGTCAAACTAATCGAGACGTGAAAAATCCCGCTACGGCCGCGGCAGGGTGTCGTACCGGGGTCAGGCCCTACATCCCCAACACGTTGAACTGATCCAACATCCGCTCTTGAAGGCTGAACATCACATAGACGCATAACGCAGTGACGGCCAGCACGAGCAACGTGACAATCGCCTTGGTCAGCGGCTTGTAGTTGGGATTGCGCCAAATCAACGGCAAGGCGAGCGGCCCGAGACACAGCACCGCCATGACCACGCTCGGCGTGGAGTAGTACCATTTCTTCGACTGCGGCCGTGCAGCGGCCAGGCCCGAGCCGTCAAGAAACTCGCCGCAGTAACGGCACTTGACCGCCTCGGCCTGAATCTGCTCGGCGCAGAAGGGGCATTTCTTCATCCCGGCCGATTCCTGTCCCGGCGCCATTTCCGGCTCCTGATTAGCCTGTTCCGTGCACTCATATATGACCTGTTCTGTTGCCATGATAACCGTTATCGGCTCTTTCGCAAGAGTTCTTTAGCACAGAACCGGCAATCCGAAACCCGCATCAGCGGCCCCCACCACCAAAACCAGACTGTCCGGCTTATGCAAAGCCGACTCCTAATCCTTTCGGCTCATCCAAAGCCAACTCCCAGGCCTTCCGGCTCATGCGGAGCCAACCCCTAATCCTTCCGGCCCCGGCAAGGCTCGTAGTCCTTTTGATTAATCAAAAGGACTATGGGCATAAATCGTCAGCCAGTCAGGCCGTTGAAGAGCTGTCGTCAGAGCGCCTGTACGGAAGAGTAAAAGAATCCCCGCAGCCTCGCGTGAAGGCAGGGCGGTCTAAACCTTGGCGCGTTGCAGCACGGCGACAAATTCGAGAATCAGGGCCGTCTTGCCCCGGACGCCGACCTTGCGAAACATGTTGCCCAGATGAGCACGGACCGTATTGTACGCGATGCGGAGCTTACGGCCGATCTGCCCGTTATCGAGGCCCGCGCATACCAGCTTGGCGACCTCCACCTCTCGCGGCGTAAAATGCCAGCACTCGCTCAGATAGTCCCACTGCCTTGCCTTGAAAACCATACTCTGCCTCCCTCTGTGCCAAAATCCCCCTGTGCTCGAATCGCTCTGCCCCGCCGAAATATCATCCAGCTACCACGACAAAGCTCGTAGTCCTTTTGATTAATCAAAAGGACTATGGACATTATACAGCCGGGCGGGGTGGCTGCAAGCTTGTCTTGTCTTTTCTCGTCTTGTTTTTTTTCTTGCGGACGGGCAATCGCTCCAGAATTCGGAAAGCGGGCAATCGTCCCGGAATTCGCAGGGCGGGTGATTCTCCGGGGAATTCGGGGGACAGCTTACCTAATGCTGTCTTCGGGTCAATCCCCGCACGCGTGAATCTGTGTCTGGGTGCTTTTCTCTCTGAACTGTACTGTCCGGGGCGCTTGTAATTGACTATTTTTTCGTGTTCTTCGTGTTTATTCGTGGTTTCTTACTGGCTATTTCTCTGTGGGCGGAACTAAAGGGCTTCGGCATTCTTGGGGCAAAATGCTTACAGCCCGCCGCCGTTCTTTTCCCAGATGTCACGGCGGACCACCCAGATGCCCGTCTGATAGGGCTTTTGCTCGGCGTGTTCGGGTATCCAGACTTTGCTCTTGTGCCAGGCCTCGACGTGGCCGTCATAGAAGGCGAGATTGGCACCCTCGTTGTGGCGGTACATTGTCGGGCCGCCGCAGCCGACGCCTTTGTACTCATTGACGGTGCCCATCTGACCTAACACGTCCCAGCCGGCGATGTAGTTGGCTCCGCGCCACTTGCTCCACCAGTCGTGCGCCTCGCCGAACTGCATCTTCATAGACGGCTGCTGAATCGTTGTCATCTTGTATCCCAGGACGTCCATCTCCATCGTGGCGGTCCAGGAGGGCGAGCCCACCGACGGGTAGAAGTCCTCGATATTGTAGCCGTAGCTGACTAAGGTGCCGGTCGTCGTGCCCTGTTCGACATTGTAGGCGTGCAGATACGCCTTCTGCCGGTCGCTGGGGCATCTGAATTTCTTCGGCGTCTGGACGCTGGAAAGACCCGGGTCGGTCCCTTTGTAGCCGATGTACGTGCGGAACTGGTCGTTGCTCGTCCACAGCGTCGTTCCCGAGGGCGTGATAAAGCGGCAGGGCACCGTCCAGTCGTCGTTATTGGCAACATAAATGCTATTAGCCAGAGCCAGACTCTTGAGATTGCCGGCGCATTTCATTTTTCGCCCCTGGTCCCTCGCCAGATTCAACGCCGGCATGAGAATGGCCATAAGGATTGCAATTACGGCGATAACCACGAGCAGCTCGATAAGCGTAAAGGCTTGACGTTTCATCTTCCGGCTCTCCTTTCTGAACGGCTAAATTCGAGACTACTACCTTATCGAAATCATTTCAGGTCCATGCGTTTGACATGAATCAGCCGGTGGCCGAGCATGTCCACGGCGGCCTGGCACTGCTCCAGGACAATGTAGCCGATTAGCGGCTCGTAGGCTCCGTCGTCCGATTTGGCATCAACGAAGCAGACCTCGTTATAAATAGGCCGGAATCCTTCAATCTGAATTCGCACCGGCCCGCATATCGAGCCCCTGGTCGTCTCCTGGGTTGCAGTCTGCAGCTCAAGAGTCTCGATCTCTTCGAGATCGCCAAGCCGGTCCCGCCATGCCGAGGGCAGAATCATGTACGAAGCGCCCGTGTCCACCAGCGCATCGCACCGCAGAGACTTCGCTGGGTCGGCCAGATTCTCGATTTTCACTGAACTTACGATTCTTCCCATACCTGCTGCAATTCCGGGATTCATCTTGACCCCAAAAAACCCATTTTTTTTCTTCAAGATGCGCATTCAATGGCTGCTGTTCCATATTATAACCCCTACCCCAGCCGTGGGCAAAGAAAATCCAGAAAAAGCCTTTTGGACAGGATTTACAGGATTTACGCAGATTCAATCTACGGCTATCCTGTAATCCCGTCAAAAACTAAACCGCGGATACCTAAGGCACAAGTTGCGCCGATTGCGCGGAAAAATAGTAAATGCAAAGGGCCACAGATTCCACTGATTAACACGATTCTGTATTTCCCGTAAGGGATGGCTTGCGCCACTGTATTCTGTGTTCTGGAAGTTTTTCTTGCTTTCCCGCCCCGGCGGCCGTATATTAACCGGCGAGGGCTATGGCGTAAGAGGTACGTTGTGAGGAAATAATGAAATGCGAGTTCTGACACGGATTAACGCTGATTTACACGGATTCTTGCCGCGAATTGAGTATGGTGGCCGCGGAATTGTAATTTCTTTGGAAGATTTTCGCTTGGGGTGCCATACAGTTGTCACTCCTGAGCAGAATTTCTCAAGATTTAGCTTACTCGCCCCGTCCGAAATGACGTTAATTTGATAGTGAATGGTCGTCTGTGAATTGACACGGATTAACGGTGAACCAAAACAGTCGTGACTGCCATGCGATCATCTAATGATGAAACACGAGCAATTCGTCTCGTTGAGTATCTGACGAGGCTGGCGTCCCTGCGTACAAAGACCGTGAGGGAGCTATCTGAAGATTCTCAGGTACTTTGGATACATAAGGTTCCACGCCGAAAAGGGTGCTTTACTCAGGCTTGGGGTGCAAATGAAGAGTACGACCGCGACATTTGGCTAGAGGTACAGTCATACCGTGAGCCAGAGCTTCCAAGACCGCCAGAAATATGCCAGCATTGGATCAATAACGACACGATCAGAGATACCAAAGACTTACCTGTTCTATTGGAAACGATTACAGAACAGATTAAGAATCCTGGATGGAAAGAAGGCTTGGATCAGCCTCAATACATAAACCAAACAATATATTTGGAGAATTGCCACCGAGTTAGAGAAGAATGGAATAAGTATGTCGAACAAAAATGGCTTCCATGGGCTGAACAACATAAAGAATGGGAAGAGGTTCACGAGGTCTATTCAACTCTTTTTGCCATTCATCAGGAACAATTAAGACTCGGCGAAGAATATGAATTGGTTTTGGGATTAGGGCTTCTAACTTGGCAAACGCCGAGCAGGCAAAGAGTAAGGCGACATCTTGTTGTTGCGAATGCGCTCCTTGAATTTGAAGCTCGCTTAGGAAAATTCACGGTCAGACCCAATCCGGATGGAGCCAGTCTCAGGCCAGAATTAGACATGCTTGACGTGGAAGAGCAGCCGGCCCGCGCAGAAGATTCAGCAAAGAAGGGCCTGATGCAAGCGGAGGACGACCCATGGAATAAAGACTGTGTTGAGGGAGTCCTGAAGGCTCTCGTTCATTCTATGAACACACTCGGGGAATATCATGATCGGATGACGACAGAAGCACCGCAATATTCCGAGAAGCCTACCGTGGAGTACGCTCCCGCAGTCATTTTGAGAAAACGGTCAATTAGAGGACTGACCGAAGTACTGAAGCGAATAAAGAAACGGCTCGAAGAGGATGACGTAATCCCTGCTGAATTTAGAGACATTGCAGAGATAAAGGTCAACCAGAATAATGACTTGTCGGAAGAGAATGATGTCGCGGATACTGATTTTGGTGGAGAAATATATTTTCCAAAGCCATTTAATGAAGAGCAAAGGCGTATTATAGAAAAGATTAGAAGCTCGAACGGAGTGCTCGTACAAGGGCCTCCGGGTACGGGTAAGTCACATACAATCGCCAATCTTATATGCCACTTGCTTGCGACAGGAAAACGGATTCTTATCACAGCGAAGACTCCAAGAGCATTAAAAGTTCTTGAAGGACATGTTCCAGAGGAAATCCGGCCTCTGTGCATAAATATGCTGGGAAGCGGCATTGAAGAAAGAAAAGCGCTAGAGACAAGTGTAAATTCAATCCTTCAAAAGAATGAGGAATCAAATCTTTTTGAAAATGCACAGAAAGGAATCCAAAAGGGGGAAGATGACCTTCATCGTTTGAGGCAGGAGAAAGCAGAAATAACAAACAGGCTCCGAGCCATTCGAGAGTCCGAAACTCACTCACAGACTGTCGCCGACGGCGCATACCGCGGCACCGCGGCTCAAATTGCTCGTGAATTGCAAAGTGATGATAACAAATATGGCTGGTTTACCGACGACGTTGCTCTTGGCTGCGAATTTCCTATATCGGAGACAGAGCTATACAAGTTGCTGAATGGCCTACGGGCTCTGACAGACGACAAGAAAAAAGAGCTTGGAGAGTCCTGGCCAGATCTTAACTCAATTCTAAATGTGGAGCAGTTTGAACTACTTGTGGAAGGAGAGCGCAAGGCGATAGAGCTGGAGAATACCTTGTCGATAGACATTGATACTGCTTTCTTCCAGAGTGTTTCTGAATTAAGCGGAGAGAGGATTCGTTATCTTCTGGACGGTTTGAACCAGTTGACATGCGAAATTCAAAGGATAAAGGCAATGCCTCATCGCTGGGCATCGGACGCAATTTGGGACGTCTCTTCAGGGAATTGTGCAGTCTGGGAGGAATTATCAAAATTTTCCACGAAAACTATCAGCGACTTAACAAATATCGTTGAGAAGTCCGATTCCACTAATATCACACTGCCTGAAAAGGCCGAAATCAGAGCGGTTTACGAAGACGCCTTGGCTATAAAAAATCACCTTTCACATGGAGGTAAATTAGGTTGGGGTCCATTCTGCCCAAGTGTTGTCAAACCAATAAGGCACATAATCAGGTCAGTCCGTGTGAACGGTCGTCCATGCAATAGTCTAGAGCGTATTACCTTGCTGGTCGATACCTTGCGAGTTCGAATTGAACTGGAGGATGCGTGGGTTTTCTGGGGTGGGCGCATTGAAAGACCAACGGGACCATACATTTTGCAGTTTAGGCTGTTTGTGGCTTTAACGGATACCCTCAGTGACATCCTTTCCCTTGAGGATCAATTCAATCAATGTAAGAACATCCTGCAGCGATGCCGTAATACGCTCCAAGCAGTTTGGCATGAAGAGCCTTGTCTTCGATTGCTCGCTCGAACATGCGACTATGCACTTTCGAAAATCCAACGGACACAGGCGCAAAATGAACTCAAGAAGGAGGAGTCCTGGATCGCAAGCTGGACAACCAAAAGCAGTGCTCATGCTCTGACCGGGCAATTGTTGGAAGCGATTCAATCTCGCAACATAAATGCATTTGCCTGTGGCTGCGCGAAGATCGAGGAACTGGGTCAACTGAGGAAATCTGCCTCTTGGGTCGATGAAGCACTTCAAAAGGTAGAACAGGTTGCTCCCGATCTGGCCAACAACCTTTCTGTAAGTTGCAGGGATGCTATGTGGG
The DNA here is from genome assembly GCA_043820045.1 of Planctomycetota bacterium. Taxonomy (GTDB): domain Bacteria; phylum Planctomycetota; class Phycisphaerae; order Sedimentisphaerales; family Anaerobacaceae; genus JBDREF01. The sequence continues at coordinate 10,733 of JBDREF010000188.1, forward strand.
ATGAGCGAATCAAGATGCTTTCAGATGCCTGGCGCTGGGCGCAAGCACGAACTTGGTTGCGCAAATACATCTGCAAAGAAGATGCTCCGAGCCTTGAAAGACGAGAACATCAGATTGAATCGGAGATAAATAGAATCATCGCTCATATCGCATCGCTAAAGGCATGGTCTTTTTGTTTCAGCAGGATGAGAGAGCACCACAGGCGCCATATGGAGAATTGGCGGCTAATGATGAGTCAGATAACTAAAGGCGGGAGGGGGAAACACGATAATTGGCGCCGCGAGCAAGCACAAAAAAGCCTCGGTGAATGTCGGGAAGCAGTTCCGGCATGGGTGATGCCTTTACATCGCGTTTGGGACACAGTAGATCCGTCGCCAGGGATGTTTGATGTTGTTATTGTTGATGAAGCATCCCAGTGCGGGTTTGAGGCTGTTCCTCTGTTTTACCTCGGAAAGAAGGTACTCATTGTTGGAGATAATAAGCAGATCAGTCCCAATGCAATGGGCGTTCCTGAAAATGCGGTTCATCACCTGATGGAACAATTCCTTTACGATTTCAACTTTAAAGGATCTTTCGGTTTGAATATAAGTCTATTTGACCACGCGAAACGACTGTTCGGAACACAGCGAGTCGCTTTGCGGGAGCATTTCCGTTGTATGCCTGAGATCATTCGTTTCTCCAACGACCTCTGCTATTCGGATACGCCCTTAATTCCGCTTAGGCAATATGGCGCAGATAGGCTCGAACCGGTCAAACACATATACCTTGATAATGGTTATCGGGAAGGATATGGAAATCGCGTTATAAACCGGGTGGAAGCAGAGGCCATAGTCAACAAAATTGTGGAACTATGCCGTGACGACAGGTATGTAGGAAAGACTATGGGAGTAATTGTCCTCCAAGGAAATGCCCAAGCAGCGTTAATTGAAAGACAGCTATTGGAGTGTTTAGACGCAGAAGAAATAGATAGACGCCGCCTTATATGCGGAAACCCTTACAGTTTTCAGGGCGACGAGCGGGATATAATCTTTCTCTCGATGGTGGCAGCGCCGAATGAGAGAATAGGAGCAATGGCAAGAGATACTTTCGAGAGGAGCTTCAACGTTGCAGCAAGCCGAGCGAAAGATCAAATGTGGCTTTTTCACTCTGTTACGCAGAATGACTTAGCCGAGACCTGTCTTCGCAAGCGTCTGCTGAAACATTTTGAGGAAACACAAATACAAGAGATTGCAGGCATAGCCGTCGATAATTTGAGAAGACAATCTGAACGGGCTAATCGCTCTATTGAAAAACCTCCGCACCCTTTCGATAGTTGGTTTGAAGTGGATGTCGCATTAGAAGTTGCAGGCAGAGGCTACAGAGTAATTCCGCAATTGGAAGTCGCCGGCAAATTCATAGACATCGTTATCGAAGGGGGACAATGCCGTTTAGCCGTCGAATGCTACGGGGATTATTGGCATGGCGCGGAACAGTATGAACAGGATATGGAACGTCAGCGGAAGCTCGAACGATGCGGTTGGGTATTTTATATCGTCAGAGAATCTGCTTTCTACGCAAACAAAGAGGTCGTATTGACCGGTTTATGGCGCCTACTCGAAGAAAGAGGTATTAGCCCTCAGGATTGGATACCCTCAGAAGATGTGCCGTTGGAGAAGGAGCAAGATGGTCAAAGTCCTAATGCTGAGAAGGTCGAAGTCGGCGACACGGTCATTTACGTCAATGATGAAGAGCCAGATGTGGAGAAGCAGGCTCTTATTACTTTGGGTTCTTCACACCCTGATTATGGAGAAATCAACGTCAATACCCCGATTGCCCAAGCACTTTTAGGGGCGTCTGTTGGAGATGTTGTTACAGTAAAATTGCCAAATAGTATAGCACACTTACGTATCATTGAAATACGTAAACGCGACGTTTATTGACTTCTGGGGCCAGCCCATTCTGGGCAATTCGGGGGACACCTTACTTAATTCGGCTGCACAAAACCGTGTAAACTTGTCCTGAGCGAAGCCGAATGGATCAGCGTAAATCCGTGTCTGAATTTGTGTCTGTGAATTCGGGGGACAGCCTAATGGGGAAGATTTAAGGTGTCCGGTACTTTTTCCGGGCAGTCCTCGGATTGCCTTCTGTCCTCTTTTCTCTGTTTTCCGTCTTCTGTATTCTATATTCTGTGGCCCTTTTAATTGACTATTTACTATTTATTATTTACTATCCGTTCGGCGTTGCTCAGGACAAGTTTACTATTGACTATGGCTAAGCCATAAACTTACTATTTCTCTGTGGTGAACTGAGGTTTTGGAGAACCAAAAAATGAAGCTTGATTTGAGCAGTCTTCGCAAGGCTGTTGAGTCTCTGGAAAAGACGCTGAGAGTAGCCGACGACGGGGCTTTCATGTCGCGTTTGACCGAGGACCAGAAACAGGCCGTAAAGGCGGGCGTTATTCAGAACTTCGAGTTCACTTATGAATTGTGCTGGAAGTTCATGCGGCGGTGGCTGGAGTCTAATCTCGGCTCTGTCTATGTGGCGGGCGTGGCCCGGCGGCAGTTGTTCCGATTGAGCGCCGAAAACCGGCTTCTGGGCGACGTGGACCGATGGATGGAGTATCACGATGCGAGAAACGAGACCGCTCACACCTACGATGAAGGTACGGCCGAAGACGTGCTCGAAACGGCGCACCGGTTTCTTGCCGATGCCCGGGAATTGCTGCACTCTTTAGAGGCTCACAATGATTGACGTCGCGGAACATCACCTTGAGACGATAAAGCACATACTCGCGGAATACGTCGGCGACTGCGAGGTCCGCGCGTTCGGCTCAAGGGGCAACGGTACGGCGAAGAAGCATTCGGATCTCGATTTGGCAATCGTCGGGGAGGGCAAACTCGAACGAAGAGTTAAAATGCTTTTGCGCGAGGCGTTCGAGGAATCGGATCTGCCGTTCAGGGTCGATGTCATAGATTATAACGCCGTATCGAAAGAGTTTCGGGCGATCATAGAAGACAAGTACGAAGTCATACAGGAACAGCATTGACGATGGCTAAGCCATAAATTTACTACTGACCTTTTCTCCGCGTCATCCGCGAAATCTGCGGTTCCGGCAATTGACTATTTACTATTTCCCATTGACCGTGCATCCGTGCTATTCGGCAAGTTTACCGCATGCTTCGAGGAATTCCTTTGCCCTCCGGAGGGTCGCTGCGGCCCTTTCCATTTACTATTTACTATTTGCGATTGACTATTGACTCTGAACATCCTTTCTCATACAGGGACCCCTTCCCGTTTGATTACTCGGTGTATTGTAAACAAACCCTCGTCGAAATCAGCCTGGGCTATTAAAAGGAAAGTTACGACGGTGTTGTTCTCGAGGCTGATCTCGGAGCACAATCGGCTTGTTCTTTCGTGCTCGGCAAACCGGCTGCGTATCTCGTCGAGAATGACGGCGATATCGATATCACTGTCGGGCGTCAATTGGTCCCTGGCTGCCGAGCCGTACAGGTACACGCCGCGAAGCCTGTCGCTGTACATCCGCTGGAGGCTCTCGCGAGCCCTTACGGCGATATCGAGAGCTTGTCGTTTTGTGGCTACCATAAGTCAATCGTACTGCCAAAGCCGCCCGCCGCCAAGCAAAAAATGACACACCGCCGGCCTTCGGCCGGAAATCCTAAGCCCTAAACTCTAAACGGATTCTAATGATCGAAAGCGACGTCTTAAGTCGCGGCCAGACCCCTCGGCTGCGCTCGGGGTGACAGGCAAGACCATCGGCGTCTGTTTTGGATTTTAACCATTTGAGAATTCAGGCTTGTTTAGAGTTTAGAGATTCGGATTTACCACCGAGGCGCATAAAGAAAGCCCTGTCCGAAGACAGGGCTTAATATCAAGAAACAGTTAAGCCTACAGCGAAAGGCCTGACGTACATCCCCGTGTTTTTTTATCCTTCGCATTCGCTCCGGATGACACAGAGAGTTCTAGTTATCCCTAGAAAGGAGGTGATCCAGCCGCAGGTTCCCCTACGGCTACCTTGTTACGACTTAGTGCCAGTCATCGAGCTTACCGTCGGCAGGCGCCTCCCGGTAAAGGGTTAGCAACCCGACTTCGGGTACTCCCAACTCCCATCACTTGACGGGCGGTGTGTACAAGGCTCAGGAACACATTCACCGCGTCATGGCTGATACGCGATTACTAGCGATTCCGACTTCATGTAGGCGAATTGTCAGCCTACAATCCGAACTGGGGCGACTTTTTTGCGATTTGCTCTGCCTCACGGCTTTGCGTCGCTTTGTAGTCGCCATTGTAGCACGTGTGACGCCCTGGGCATAAAGGCCATGATGACTTGACGTCGTCCCCACCTTCCTCCGGTTTAACACCGGCAGTCTCGCTAGAGTTCCCGGCCGAACCGCTGGCAACTAGCGACAAGGGTTTCGCTCGTTAAAGGACTTAACCCGACATCTCACGACACGAGCTGACGACAGCCATGCAGCACCTGTGCAAGTTTCACCCCGAAGGGCAGCTCCACCTGTTTCCAGGTAAGCATCCAAGCATGTCAAACCCAGGTAAGGTTCTGCGCGTTGCTTCGAATTAATCCACATGCTCCACCGCTTGTGTGAGCCCCCGTCAATTCCTTTGAGTTTTAGCCTTGCGACCGTACTCCCCAGGCGGTCTACTTAACACT
>JBDREF010000189.1:0-12454 GCA_043820045.1 Planctomycetota bacterium
GACGTTGGTCACCAGCCTCGTCGGCTCGGTCACCTCGACCTGCTTGCGGTCCAGCTTCGGCGACATGCGGACCATTTCCTCGCCGATATTGCCGCTCTCCTCCGGCGCCGTGCCCGGCCAAACCTCGACGACGGGTGGCAGCCTCAAAGCCGAAGGCTTTGGGGATGGGTTAGCCCAAGCCATCCCCAAGCTGCGCTTGAGGCTGCCACCCGCCGCGCACATCGATATGACCCGAGAAATCATCAATGTGAATCGCATGACTGAACAATCCTCCTTTCTTTGCATTGCTCGATCCCTTCGGCGTTTGCCCTGTGCTACAACCGCAACCAGGTCATCGCGTTCTGCGAGCTGATCTTTTCCTTGTCGGTCTCGCTCGCGTCCAATACTTCCAGCTTCACTAATGCGGGGTCCGGATAGTTGAAGGGCATCCCGGTCCCGAACATCACGCGCTCTGCGCCCAGGATCGCGATGAGCTGCCCAAGCTCATTCGCCAGCACGGCGCTCAAGCGGGACACTTCGATGGCATAATTGGACGGCAGACCGTTGTCCTTTCGCCCGAGCGGGCACCCTGTGTAGCCGATGCCGTTCAGCAGGATAAAGCGTGCTTTTGGGTGAGCTTTCACCAGCTCGACAATCTCTTCCAGCGGCACGTCGGGGACGTTCAGCAGCCAGCTCCGCTCGCGGTTGTCCTCCACACGGATGGGAATGGAAATGACCATGCCTCGCTCGGCCGCGGCGTCCACGAGCTCCCGGCAACACGCGCTGGAGAGCTGATAGTTGTGCCACTTGGGATAGAGGCGCAGGCCCGTCATGCCGAACTCCTCGTGGCAGATTCTCAGATCGTCCTGCCAGCCGGCGTAGAATGGATTGATGACGGCAAACGGAATCAGCCGGTCACTATGACCACGTACATCTTCCGCCACCTCCTCATTGCCGGCCTGTGCGTTGCGGTAGGTGATGGCGCCGGCGCTGGAGACGACCGCCTTGTCGATCTTCTTGGAGTCCATCAATGCAAGCAGCGACGCGGCCGTGTTGTGCCGCAGCCGGCGGAAAGCGAAATGGCCGAGATACGCATTCACGTCAACGATCATGATTTCCGCCTCCGCAAGAGCCTCATCATGTTCCCACTCAGGATCTTCTGTTTGTCCTGTGCGCTCAGGTTTGCCCCGCGAATCTTGCCCACCCCTGCCGTCATGGATGAGTCACAGCCAAAGACGACCCGATCCACACCGACCACTGCTGCTGCCATCTCCACTGTGCCCTCATCCGTTACGCTGCCGCTGGTGTCGAGCAAGACGTTCGGCGCATGGCGGAGGGCCTTGATCGTCCACTCCCAATCACCTCCGCCTGAGATGTGCGCGCAGATAAGCATGGCCTCGGGGTAGCGTCGAGCCAGTTCAGCGAGGTGCCCGCCGTCGGTCATACGCGGCTGGTCCTCCACGAAGTAGTGGGAGTGCGACGCGTGGTGCAGGATCGGCACGCCCAGCTCAATCGCCAGTTCCACGATGGGAAAGACCACCGGCTCCGTGCAGGTGTACTCGTTGTAAAGCTTGATGCCGATAAACCCACCGTCTCCCACGTAGCGCCGGATTTCCTCCAGCGCCTCCCGTCCGTAGCCGGGATTGACGTAGCAGTAGCCGAGCACCCGCCCGGGAAACCGCCGCATCCCCTCGGCCGTCCACCGGTTGCATTCCCGAAAACCGTCGGCAGTCGCCGGCCGGCGCGGCGTGAGGGTAGAGCAGCACAGTTGGTCGATTCCCAGTTTGTCCGCCGCCTCGATGAGCTTGCGGTCGTCCGCTTCCCATGTCGCGCGGCTGCGATGGTTCAAGTGCGCATGACAGTCGATGACCCTGCCTTTGCGGAGCGTGCCGCTCGACGTGCCCGCTCCAGGCTGCTCGCCGGCCGCGCGCATCGATGGCAGCGCCGCTGCCCCTATCGCCACGGCCGTGGCGGCCGAAGCCTTCAGGAGCGTTCGTCGTGAAATCTGCCGCTGAGGTACCGGCGGACCTGAAGTTATGCGAGGAATGGTCATACGTTTCTGCCTCCAAATAATCTGTGGCCTTCAACGGCCCAAAGGCCACCAACAGAACCACCAGGCAACTACCCAGTGTCCTCTTAAGCACATACTCCCTCAATGTTCAACAATAGCTTCTCGGCAGCACGGTTGCAAAAACAAGGCTTGCCAGTATGCATTATACTGCCGGATGTGAATGCTGTCACTCATTGTGTACCTCCATGTACCAAGTAGTTTTTCAACTACTTCTACTTCGGCACATGGAGGTCCTTTTTTGCACTCTGCACGCAGCAATACCAAGAATCCTAAAAAAGGGGTCGTCACGAGCGTTCAATGGTCCTCACGAAAGACGCTCTATTCATTGCCGGGTCACCGGATGTGATCGACGAAGTGGAACTTTGGCAGCGCCCCGATGACGTTGAACTGAAACGAAAGTTGACAGAGCAGACGGAAGCATGGAAAGGACACCGCGGTGGCTCGCTCTGGGCCATATCCTTAGTAGGCGGCAGTCGCTTGGCCTCCATCGATCTTGAAGCCCCACCTGTTTTTGACGGAATGATTGCAGCCGACAACAAGCTCTTCCTATCACTGACGAACGGACAAATCCTATGTTACGGAGGCGGAAGCGAAAAACAGAAGACTCCTCGTCGGCTTTGCCAAACCTACCCGCGACTACAGAGAGGCGGTTTGTGTGAAGACCATAGACCGGGAGCCTCGGTGGCCCATGAGCGTTTTCATCCTAATTATTGCAGGAGCCTGAGCTTGATGGTATGATGCATAGCGGCAAGTCGTGCTTGACTGCCGTGTTGCTGTGAAAGGATGGCTCAATATGCGGGAGGATACATGAGACGTACGGGTATTTATGCGATTGGACTTCTGTTCCTTTTCTTGGCGGGCCTTCTCCACACGGTCCAGGGGCGCCAGGAAGGAAGCGACGACGGTAACAAGGTGGATGCGAGCATACGCCGCCTTATCAGCGCTGTTGACACCGGGCGAATATCGAAGAACCTCTTCTATCTGGCAAAGGATCCTTTGCCTTATCGCAAGTTGAACCTGACGTTGCCCGGCCATGAGAAAAACACGCTCTACGAGGCCGATGACTACCTTGCCGGCAAATTGGAGGCGTGGGGATATCGCGTCGAGCGAGAGGGCGTTCGGGTACAGGCATTTCGTCGGGATACGAACAAGCCAAAGCACGCTCAGTACTATCCGCCCAAAGCCGAAGATCCCTGGTACACGGCGTACAATCTCTATGCCGAAAGAAAAGGCCGTTCGCATCCCGAAAGGATCATCGTAGTGCTCGCTCACAAGGACTCGCAAAGCTGGATCGACTCTCCGGGAGCCAACGACAACGCCATTGGAACCGTCGGCGTATTGGAGATGGCACGTGTTCTTGCGGAGTACACACCCGAGAGCACCATCCGGTTTCTCTTCTGCAACGAGGAACACATACCGTGGACCAGTAAGACCGCAGCGCAAAAGGCAAAATCGCGTGGAGATAATATTGTGGCCGTCTTCAACATGGATGGCATCGGAGCCAAGACGGCGGAGGAGACCGCCGCAGGCAAGAAGACCAACGTAACCGCGTATACAAAGCCCGAGGGCAAGCATCTTGCCGAACTGATGGGCGAGGTGAACGCTCGATATTCCGTCGGTCTGGAACAGCGGACTGCAGAGAGGCCACGACCCGGCGACGACGATGGGTCGTTTGTTCTGGCCGGCTACCCAGCCGCGGTCATCAATATCGGATCTCTACCTTATGGCGACCCAAACTACCATGGCGAGGGAGACATCCCGGAAACGTGCGACATTGAGAACGCAGCCATGACCGTGCAGGCAACATTGGCGGCAGTGGTGACGATCGACCGAGACTTCTGAGCGACTTGCTGCCTTATCCACTGCGGCATTTCGTTAGATATCGAGGAAATCCGGGCCAATTGACGATTTGACCAGGAGGCGTTTCCTCAGACATTATCGTCTCTTGGAAGTCTATTGAATCGGCAAGGCTTGAAAGATATCATAACTATGGAAGCTCTGGCTCAGGTAACGTAAGATTCCCCGGAGTCAGCGTGGTGATATTGTCGCCGACCAAACGGTGACCCTGGTTCCTAATAATGAAATAGTCAAATCAGTTTGCCTTACCGAATATGCCCAGCACATTTATTAATCAGAATTGGTATAAGTCCACTGCCCCGACGGAGAAACAAGATTTATCTGCTGTTGAATTCAATGCAGTCTGGTCTCGTCGGGGACAGCGTTGTATGTACGTTGCTAACGCAGCCCCATAAAGGTGCTTGGAGATACGCCGAAGACACGCTTGAATACTCTCGAGAAATGGAAGGGATCGTCGGCGTCAGTGGTGATCACATGAGCAATACCGGGCCCATAAGAGAAAACGTTTCCTGTGGAGAGTGCACATTCTGTATCCCGGAGGGTTAACGCTCCTCTGCCCCGTGCGACAAATTCGATGCAGTAAAAGGGGAAATCCGAGCGGTTGATGTGGTAGTCGGGTTGACAGTGTTCGCAGCCGCCGCAAACTACGGTGAGGGTCTGGCGTGTCCGCAAGCTGGTGTCGAGATAGAAGCGACTGGCCTCCGAGACTTGATTTGAGAAAAAGTCCGGCACGGTTCGTTTTCGAGTGGCCATAACATCAACCCTGGAAAAAAGTCAAGAATCGTCATGCGATGGACAACAATTGCTATATACGCTACACACAGCAGTATTATAATTGAAAAGCGAAAGAATCAAAGAGTCAATAAGAAACAGGCAGAGACCTGCCCATGCCGGAGTCTGTGCAGTTGGCGGGGCAGAGAAAGGAGAATCATGGCAGCGAAGGATAATCCGAAGGCGTCGTCGGTGTTGAACAAGGACGATCTGATTGTCCTGGCCGGAGCGGGGGGATTCATCGCCGGGGCATTGGCGAGGTATTTTCACGAGCAGGGTTTTACCCGCATCCGTGCCGTAGATAAGAAACCCCTTCCGGAATGGTATCAACGCGTGCCGGGCGTGGAGTGTCTGTGCATGGACCTGCAATACGAAGACAACTGCCGGCGGGCCTGCGAGGACGCCGTCGAGGTCTATAATCTGGCGGCTGACATGGGCGGCATGGGCTTCATCGAGCGATTTCGCGTGGAGTGTCTGCGCAGTATCCTGATCAACACGCACATGATCGAGTCGGCGTATCGAGCCGGCGCGCAGCGCTATTTCTTCTCCTCCTCCGCTTGTGCGTATAACGTCGAATTGCAGAAAGACCCGAACTCGCGGGCGCTGAAGGAATCGGATGCCTACCCGGCGATGTCCGAGAGAGGGTACGGCTGGGAAAAACTCATGTCGGAGATGTTCTGCCGGGAATACTGGGCGGAGCGAGGTCTCAAGACGGCCATCGCGCGATTCCACAATGTCTATGGACCCTGCGGCACTTGGGACGGTGGCCGTGAAAAAGCCCCCGCGGCCATTTGTCGCAAAGTCATCGAAGCCAAAGACCAGGGCTCGGACAAGATCGTCATCTGGGGCGACGGGCATCAGACGCGCAGCTTCATGTATATCGATGATTGCACCCAGGGCATCGATATGATCATGCACTGCGACGAGTTGATCGCCACGCCGATCAACCTTGGTTCCAGCTATCTGATTTCCATCAACGACCTCGTCTCGCTGGCCGAGCGCATCGGCGGAATCACGCTCAAACGCGAGCACGATCTGGATGCGCCCAAGGGCGTGGCGGGCCGGAACAGCGACAACACGTTCATTCAGCAGGTTCTCGGCTGGGAACCGAGTACGCCTCTGGATGAGGGGCTAAAGAAGACATACGACTGGATCGGGCAGCAATACATGGACCGCAAGGCGGGCAAGCGCATCGTGAGTTGACGATGCGAGGTCTTCAGACGACTGAAAGAAGCGTATGAGAACAGAGGAGAACCTACGTATTACGGATATCATCGGCAGGCTGCCGTACAGAATCGCTCTCGCCGGGGGATGGATCGACCAGCCTTTTGCCTCGAAGCACAATCCGTCGCCGCCCGGCTCGATGGTCGTCGTCTGCGTCGAGCCGCAGTTTCGGTTCATGGAACGGGCCGGCATTTGTACCGGAACTCGCCAGATTGCTTTGCAGTTGTGGAAGAATGGCCTGCCCGACCGCGACCCCGACGAGCTGGTGGAGGAACTCTATGCGGCCGAGAACGAAGGCAAGACCGAGCCGTCGGGCTCACAGGATATGATTGGACTTGTATATCCAGGCATCAGCCGGCTCGATTACGATTATGCCCATCGAGGGGGTATCTTCCCGCGGCTTATCGAATCAAGCAACGACCCGCAGATTGCTTCCTGGCTGGAGAGCGTCTTCCATATTCTCCCGGTTGCGCCGCGACCCGATGGATACAACCCGCTCGAGATAAAAAACCTGCTGCCGGACTGGATCGGGCGGCTCGGGCAGTCGGGCAAGGCCTGCTACGATGCGATCGTGGCCCGGGATATCGAAGCCCTGGGCGCGTCGATGAATGAGTGTATGCTGTGCTGGGAGGCAATCCTGCCCGGTACGGTTCGTCATCATTCGTTGAAGGTGGACATGCTCCCGCTGCTGGAGTACTACCAGGCCAGGTACCCCGGCGCGATGTATTCCGGCTGCGGCGGAGGTTATTTGTACGTGGTCTCGGAGAGCCCCGTGCCAGGTGCTTTCCACATCAAAGTCAGAACCGGACGATTATGAGTGACGCCGACAAGTGTGTGGTTGTGTGCGGGCGATTCGATGATATCCGATCGTCAGACATCCGTTTCCTTCAGGAGGCGGCTCGTCCTGGTCCGCTGCACGTTTTTCTGTGGACTGACCAGTCTCTGCGGTCTGCAACCGGCCAGGCCCCGAAATTCCCCGAAGGCGAACGTCTCTACTTTCTGCAAGCCGTGCGCTTCGTGCATAAGGTGTCTCTGGTGACAGGCCGGCCTGGTGTCGACGAACTGCCTTCAGTGCAGGGCGTGCATCCGTGCGCATGGGTGGTTCGAGACAGTGATGACACTGCCGCCAAACGAGCCTTCTGCAAAAGCAAGAATTTGGCCTATCGAGTTTTGGCAAAGGCCGATATGGCGGGGTTCCCCGAGATCGTCGAAGCGGAGCCTCGCACCACTTCCGGAAAAAAAGTTCTGGTAACGGGCTGTTACGACTGGTTTCATTCGGGCCATGTCCGGTTCTTCGAGGAAGTCTCGGAACTCGGTGATTTGTACGTTGTAGTCGGCCACGATGCCAACATCAGGGCTTTAAAGGGGGAAGGCCATCCGATGTTCTCGCAGGAGCAGCGCCGCTATATGGCTGCGTCCATTCGCTACGTGACGCAGGCGTTGATTTCGACGGGCCGGGGCTGGCTTGATGCAGAACCCGAGCTGAAGCGATTAAGGCCCGACATCTACGCGGTAAATGAGGATGGCGACAAGCCGGAGAAACGAAGGTACTGCCACGAGCACGGCATTGAATACATCGTGCTCAAGCGCCTGCCGAAGGCTGGGCTCCCCAGACGAGAGAGTACCGTGATGCGCGGCTTTTAGCGAAAGGAAAGAACGCATTGTCCTGAGAGGTTGATATGAAAATGGTGTTCAGAAGATACTGCAAATGTTTGGAACTTGACGATGACCCGGCGCTCATCGAAGAGTATAAGAAACTCCATGCTATGGGAGCCGGATGGCCTGAGATCACAGCCGGCATGAAAGAGGTCGGTATCATAGATATGGAAATATACATCTCGGGCACGACCCTGTTCATGATTATGGACACGAAGCCAGATTTCGACCATGAGCAGGCGATGGCCAAGCTGGCTACGCTGCCGCGTCAGGCCGAATGGGAGGCTCTGGTTTCGAAGTTCCAGAAAACGCGCAGCGATGCCTCAGCCAAGGATAAATGGCGGCTGGTCGAGCGAATATATAAGATGGACCAGAAGCAGGAATGCGACCCCGAAGATGGGTATATTGAAGAAATAAACCTGTGAATCGAACTTGGAAAGTGCAAAACAGAGCAAAGTGGGCGTACCGGCGTCCTCGCTGCGTGTGAAGGAAGAGACCAAATGGGTGGTCGGCAAAGCAAGCTGCTATGGAATCAACGCACTGAATCTACCCTGCTGATTCGCCAGAGAACATTGCTCTAAAGGAGAAAGAAAATTAAAGTAGCGAAAACTTGTCACGTCCTTTCAAACAACACTGCCCAGTGGGTAATCACGGGATTTGTTTATTTGGTCTTCTTTGCTTTTTTCATCTGGTACCACGATGTCCGGGGAAAGCCCTTTACTCTGTTTACCACAGAGAAATGCACCGCCATAGCATCGGTTTACTGTCTTGGCCTGGCGCTGGCGATCGGCCCGCTGTCGCGTTTTTTTTCGAGCTTCGACAAGCTGCTGACTTACCGCCGGACTCTGGGGCTGACGGCGGCATTTATGACGATTCCCCACGTCATCCTGGTATTCATCTATCTACCCTTGAAGTTTCCGGAGAAATACTCGGTAAACTACCCTCTCGACTGGTTTGTGGCCCACTGGTTCACAGTCGTGATGGGTTTTCTGACTTTCGTTTCGTTCATGGTGATAGTCGCATATTCTTATCCCAGCGGGATCCGCAAACTGGGCGAGCGTAAATGGATGATCCTCCAGAAGTGCGCCTATCTGGTCATGATCATGGTTGTGCTCCACCTGCTGTCGATGGGCAAGATCCCTGGAAACTGGATCGCGTGGCTCGAGACCAGGGACTGGCCGCTGCCGCCCGGCTCTTTTCCCACGATGGTGGGTTGTCTGGTTCCGTTACTGCTCAAGCTCGCCGATCTGGTCGTTCACGGAGACTCCTTGGTCGCCGCGACGGGCGAGGGGGAAAGTTCCGAATAGCATATGTCCGCGGCCATTATGGCTTCAAGGCCGGGTTCTCCAGTATCGATCTGGAGGACAACATCGCCCACGGGGGCAAGCAGGACGATGTCACTCTCGGCCTGAACTGGTATTTCAACCTCAACACGAAGCTGATGTTTAATTACGTCCACGCCATGGTCGATCACGACTCCTGCGACGGCGACCTCGACATCTTTCAAATGAGAGCCCAGGTCGATTTTTAGAGCCATGTGTCTGCCCAATGGACAACCATTCCTGCCAAAGCCGCCGTGGGATACGCTGTAGCCCATGCTGATTTGTGCAGCGTACAGCCGATACCGGAACATTCTTCACCGAGTCTGACGAACAAGGCATATACAGACGTTGGTTTTGCCTTGCGCTTTTTCGGGCTTCTTTTAGGCATTGCCTGATTCTTGGGTTGTTTTCCGAATGGCGTTTTGTCTTTTTCCTCGGTTTCCGCATTCTCGAACAGTCGAATCAGAGAGGTTCCCCGTGCGAGATGACCGTGAGTTTTACCCGCGGGGCCGGTCCATCCACTGCATCAGACGAGAACCGAATCTCATTCTCTCCTGCCGAGAACACAGGCACTTCACCGTCCGGCCTTACCCTGGTGACCATCTGGCCTTTCGAGCCATAGAGTATGCAGTCGTTTCCTGCGTCGAATTCTATATAACTGCCCGATTTCATTTCCACCGGGAGAACAATCGCTTTACCGTTGACGGTCACTACAGGATTCTTCACTGTACAGGCGACCATGGGCATAGCCTTGATCGGGCCGATGACGCACTTTGTTTGTTTGTTCCCGGGCAGGTTGTTGTACCAGATGCTGAGGGATTCGACCATACCGAGATCAATCGTCTCGCGGTACACGTTATAGAGCCATTTACCGTCGTTCCAGGCGTAATCGCTCCAGCGGGCCGATTCGGTCTCTACGAGCGTAAACAACCTTGGGCCGGTGAAATCCACCGTGACATAACGGTCCGCCACCGCGCCAAAGGAAATGTGACGAGGGCTCTCGAGCCGGACGGCAACGGTCTGTCCCTGTCCGTTCCCATCAAGCCAGACGCCTATCGCCTGATGCTGCTTCAAATTGAGAGGCGGCTCGAACTTGCGATCAAGCCTGACCCATGCGGCGTTTCCAGGAACCTTGCCGGAATTTGTCGCACTGAATATGCCGGCCCCTTCCGGTCCGTCCGATGTTTCATCCAGCGACGCGGTAACTCCATCGGCGGCACGCGGCGGCCCCTCAAACTGGGACAGATCCGAAAATCCAGCCAGAACTATGTTGTTGGGATCATGATACGACCCTGCCGACATCAATACTTCGAGACGGAATTTCACCGGCTGCTCGCCGAAAAGATTCTGCGCCGTCCACGACAGGCCCCATGGCTCCGAACATGATGCCGTATGCGAGTCATAGTTAGCCGGGCGGAATCGCCAGTTCCCGCTGTCGTCGCGAAAGAGGGAGAACTCTTTTCCCGGCTCGCGCAGCTTTGCCCTGACCCTCTCATCAAATGTGTTTCCTCGACGAAGCTCCTCACAGGTGCGCAGGATATCCACCGCTCGGCTAAACAGCGGCGTTGTCGTGAGACGATCACGGTCTATCGCACCGGTGAGGGAAATGCCCGCATCCCATCCGATGAGCTTGGCGCCGAGGTACTCGATCACGTCGGGATAGGTCGGCTCAATCTGCGGCGGATTGAACTGCTGGAAATTCCACCATCCGAGATGCAAAGGCAGCAAGAGTGCGCCGTTCACGGAGGCGGCATGGATATCAATGAAGCGTTTGTGCCCCCGCTGGGGATAGTCCCATGCCTGCCATCGGGTGCGGAACTGCCAGAAGTGGTGCCACATGGCACTCATCTCCATACCCACCGGTTTCTTGAGATGCTTCTGGATATCAAAGACGAATTTATCAGCCCAGTACCAGCACTCATCTGCGCCTCGCAAAATGCTGCTGCCGTCAATCGCGTCGAGGTAGATTCCGTCGAAATCGCACGAGTTCACGATGTCGGCATGGTTCTTCGCAATCTCCTCAAAAAGCGACGACTCCGGATCCGGCACAAGAAGGCCGAAACACTCCTTGAGATGGCGAGCCTTCGTGCCTTTATGATGGGCGGCCGATTTCGTTCCGAACGCGCCGCGCCGGACCTTCGTGAATCGCCATGGAGCCTCCTGGCTCACAGCGCCGAAGGTAATCAGCTCATCGCCAATATGGAGTATGACACTGTTGTGCTCGAAGAAACCGGTAACGGTGTTCATGCCACTTGTCGATTCGTTGACTGTGATCTCCGTGCCATTGGGATCAATTGCCTGGGCAAGAGTGAACGTTCGAAAAGCATCGAGCCGCTTATCAGGAACCGGAGTAACATACTTCGACTGCTTGTCGATGAAAAATGCGTAGGTGTGGAAGATGGATCCGATGCCGGCATCATGCAGGCGTTTGACAATACGACGGTAGGTATCCCATCCTTCAGGCCATTTCCGGCTATCGAGCACGAAATCGCCGAACCGGAAGAATGCTCTTCCGCCGTGATTGTCGATCTGAGTAACCCCGAGGTCCTTCGCCATTGCTATCCATTCGTCGACATTTGATTCCGTGAGCGAACCGAAATTGAATAGATATGAGCCGTGGTTAAATGGCACGTCACGCGCCCACGGCCCGGCAACCGTGCATTGAGGCATCTCATCCGCCTCGGTCAAAACCTGTTTAAGAGCTGTTAGCATCTTCCCCATCGGCATTGCCACGATTGCAGCCTTCGCTCCTTCCATACCAAATTTGTCATAGCATGATGCTTCTAGATTCGTCTGAAGCGCAGGCAACTGGTTTACACGCGTGATAAGGTTCAGGGACAGAACGCAGGAACCGAACGATTCATCGGGCCGGCCCTGTAAAGTGAGTGGAATATTCAGAAACACGAGCGATTCGATATTGTCGCCGCTCACATCCTCAACCGCGATGCGGATGTAGGATTCGCGGGACTCGACATGAAGAACAGCCTTCACGTTCGCCCTGTCGAATACGATGGTCAACTGGCCGTTCTCCAGAGCTGCTGAAGTTGCAGGATACTCCGTCCCATTGCAACGAATCCGTGCACAGACTGAAGGTCTGTCGCGTTTGAGATAGTCAATTCCTGAGGCAAGGTCGAGAAATCCGAGGTTTTTCCCCTCGGCGGAGATCGTATACCGCACGTGTGCATTCTCGATAACGATGGGGCCTTGTTGCGTTCCGCTAACTACCGAGCAGGTGGCGAACAGGCCGAGAACAATCTGAATTGTTTTCATAATCTGTCTCCGAATACGAGTATGCTTTGCGTTCCGTACATGACCTATCTCATACATGCCATGGTGAGCGCATTGCTCGTGATAATAGGCGGTCGGCCGCCTCGTCATTGATAAAGTGTTCAGTCTTGGGGTTCCATCTCAGCTTGCGACCCAGGCGGGTGGAAATCTCCACCAGATTACACGTCGTTGTAGCATGATGCCCGACTTCAGCGGGAGCCGCCGTAGGCCGGCGTGTCTTGATACTATCCAGGAAGTTACGATGATGCCCCGGACTGGCATACAGATGGATTTCATTGGGGCCGAT
>JBDREF010000190.1:0-3429 GCA_043820045.1 Planctomycetota bacterium
TCTATGACGGCACTGGCGGCTTCAAGAACTACAAGCCCGCCAAGGCCATGATGGTGCACACCTGGTACGCCTACCCGATGGAGTCCTTTATGGCCACGCATGCCTCCAAGGCCGACCAGTTCAAGAGCTGGGGCGATTTCAGCGGAAAGCCGGTATTCTTCACCCCCGCCGGCTATATGAACTGGCTCAATTTCATGCGCATCTACAAGGCGCTCGGTTACAAGTTCAACCACGTCCAGATTGATACCGGGACCCAGGCGGACGCGCTGCAGGGCGGCACCATTGTCGGCGCTGTCGCCTACACCACCGCCGGTCGGTCGTTGGCGTCCTACTGGCGCGAGACCGAGCTGCGGACAGATATCAAGGTGATCAACCCCAGTCCGGATGAGGTCAAAAAGCTGATAGCGGCAGACCTTGCCCCCGTGGAGGTCGAAGCCGACAAGGCCTTTAGTAAGGACGTCGGCGTAAAGACGATCCTGGGCGTGCCGATCCTGTTCGGCTACAACGTACGTGCGGATATGCCTGAAGAGGTCGTTTACAAGATGCTGGCTGCCTTCTACAAAAACCGCGACGACCTTGCCAAGTCCGATCCGGGCTTCGGACCCATGGCACGCGATTTCGTCGGTATGCAGCTCAGCGGCATTAAAGCCAATCCAAGCGTCTCGGTACATGCAGGGCTGGCCCATTTCCTGAAAGAGCACAAGGCCTGGAACGATAAGTGGAAGATTGCCGGCGGCAAGTGATCGCGTAAATGGATTTCAAAGGGGTGAGGGCTTTCGGCGGCTACAATGCCGGCCCTCACCCCAACGCCATTAACGATTTCACATATATAATATTGGCCGTTTGCGTCCTGCAACGGGCGGTACGACGACAGGAGCTGATAAAGGCACGGCCACCGTCCACCGCCCTGCAATCGCGGAGCGTCGGCTGTTTCCGTATCCACTCGGCAGCCCAAAAGGGGGATAACCATGCTAAAAGACCAGATCAAACGCCACGCCACGCTTAAGAACCTCACCTTTGTTATTTCGCTTGTTATGTTCATCTGGCTGATTTGGTATTTCTACACCGGCTTGGGCGGGCCGAGCGAACTTACAACGTATCTTCTGCCCATCGCGCTGATCGTGCAGATGCTGTTCATGTATCAGGATGGTTATCTGTACAAGCGACTACCGCCGGTAGTGAATCATATCCTGCTTGTGTGCTACATCGGCATTTGTCTGTTGGCCTTTTATCATTTTATCATCAACTATTATGACATCGCCATCTGGCGGCAGGGCTCCTATACACGGATGGACTTCTTCGTCGGCCTGCTCATCTTCCTATTGGTAATGGAGCTTTCGCGCATCGCCCATCCGATCCTGTTCTGGATCAACCTGGTTCTGGTGTTCTACACCCTGTGGGGGTACCTGAGCCCGATTGACTTCTTCTGGCATCCGGGAACCACGTTCTACCGGGTGATCACCTCCAGCACGGTCGAACTCGCTACCGGCAT
Organism: Planctomycetota bacterium; assembly: GCA_043820045.1. Classification (GTDB taxonomy): domain Bacteria; phylum Planctomycetota; class Phycisphaerae; order Sedimentisphaerales; family Anaerobacaceae; genus JBDREF01. Next base: position 1,493 of record JBDREF010000190.1, read on the forward strand.
CTACGGACTCTACTCGCAGATGGCATTGACCCTGGTCGCGGCGTTCCTGCTCCTGGCGGCGGTCGCCCGCGGCTTTGAAGCCCAGAGCGCCATGGTCATGGTCATGCGACAACTTGCCGGTCGGTCCCGGCACACCATCCCGCAGACGGCGGTGCTGGCCTCGGTCTCGGTCGGCATGGTGAGCGGCAGCGGTTCGGCCAATGCGGCCGTCACCGGCAGTTTCACGATTCCGCTGATGATACGCTTCGGTGTCCCGCCGGCCTTTGCCGCCGCCGTGGAAACCGCAGCCTCCATGGGCGGGCTCATCATGCCGCCGCTGATGGCGGTGGCCGGCTTTCTGATGTCGGAGTTTCTCGGCGTGCCTTACTGGGATGTGGTGATCCGCGGGTTCGCCCTCTCTTTTGTCTACTTCATCACACTCTCGCTGTCCATCTATCTCCTGTCCGTTCGCCTGCTGCCCTCCGAACCGGTCAAAGTACCGTCGGTGGAGCTATATGACAAGGTTAAGACCGCCATCTTCTTTCTGGCGATCGGGTACCTCGCCGTGTTGATGGGCTGGCTCAACTATGGTGCGCTACGCGCGGCGCTCTTCACCACCACTTTCATGTTCACGCTCCTGCTCCTGGCGTTCTTTTACTTCAAGTACGCGCGCAAGGACCCGGCGGCTGTAAAGGAGACGCTCTTTACGAATATCCGCATGACCATCGAGACCCATGCCGGGATGACGGCCTATCTTACGCTGCTGCTGGCAACGCTTGGCATCATGATCGGTCTGTTCACCGTGACCGGTTTTATTAACCGCATGGGCGCCATCCTGCTGGAACTCGGCGCATGGAGCGTCATCGCCACCATCCTGATGGCCTGGGCCTTCGGCTGGCTCGCCGGCGCCGGCCTTCCGCCCACCGCCACCTACATCATCCTTGCGATCATCGTGGTAGACCCTCTCCGCAAGATAGGCATCGATCCCTGGGTCGCCCATTTCTTCGTCTTTCTGATCGCCATCTGGGGCGAATTGTCGCCGCCAACCTCGCTCACCGCCGCAGTCACTGCACAGATAGCGAATGCGTCGTTCATGAAGACAATGTACGAGGCCGTGAAGCTGTGCCTGCCCATCACCCTCATGTCCTTTGCCGTTTTCACCCGCTATCACATGGTGACGAGTCCCGGTTGGCTGCAGGTCATGGACACCCTCCTGGTGACGATCTCCACCTGCGGCATTTCCACTGCGATGTTCGGCCGGTTCATCAAGAACAAAGGCGCCAATGTCCTGCTGCGCGCAGGGCTGGCGCTGGTCGCGTTCATCGTCATGTTTCACCCGGACATAAAGATCTCGATCACAGCCGCTGTGTTCGTCCTGCCGGCAACGATCTACGGCATTATTCGACACCAAAAGGTGGCGCCACCTAAGAGTGTTCAGGAGCTGGAACCGGCAGTTTAGATGAGGATAAGGTCTCTTTGCGGAGCCGGAGAATTTGTCTAAACCCGGCGATCTTGAATTGACCGTGTTGCGTTGGAAAAATCTCAAATATCAATCTTGAAACTCGTAACGGTTCGGCTGGATCACCGCACTGAAATAAAATTAGGTGCCTGTCCATATAGAGGATTTACAATTTTATTCTGCGTTCATTGCTCTCCGGATAGGCATATTCCATATGCCGGGCCGTGGCCCGGGCGATGTCTTCGCCGAAGTAGCGCGCCACCACCTTAAGGGCCATGTCGATGCCTGCCGAGATCCCTGCCGACGTGAGCACGCGGCCGGCCTCGACCACATGTTTTTCAAATTCCACCGTCACCGCCGGAAAGGAATCCCGCATCCACTCCAGCGACCGCCAGTGGGTGGTCGCATGCAGCCCGTTTAGCAGCCCGGCAGATCCCAGCAGCATTGCCCCGGTACAGACCGACGTCAGGGTTTCAACTTCCCCGGCGCGGCGGCGCAG
>JBDREF010000191.1:0-10948 GCA_043820045.1 Planctomycetota bacterium
AGCTGCTGAATAGCAGGCCGGGAACGGGAGTTATTCTAAACGGGCCGGCGGGCAGGACGTCACATCTTTTCAGCAGGGACGAGTTCGGGGACGTCAAGGCTCATATCGAGTTCATGGTACCGAAGGGCTCCAACTCCGGCGCGTATTTCATGGGCCGGTATGAGATCCAGGTCTTCGACAGTTGGGAAAAGGAATCGGAGTATCCGGGCATCGAGTGCGGCGGCATCTACCAGCGATGGGACGATAACAGGCAGCCCAATGGCTACGAAGGGCATTCGCCTCGCGTCAACGCATCGCGGCCGCCGGGCGAGTGGCAGACGTTTGACATCGTCTTCCGCGCACCTCGTTTTGACGACAACGGCCGAAAGGTCGCCGACGCCCGGTTCGAGAAGGTCGTCCATGACGGCGTCATCGTTCACGCAGATGTGGAGCTGACCGGGACGACCCGCGCCAGCGCGTATAGCGATGAGAAGCCGACAGGCCCGCTCATGCTGCAGGGTGACCACGGGCCGGTGGCGTATCGCAATATCCGGATCGAGCCGGCGGGGCCTAATCCTTTCTTCGCGATGGATACGGCCACCGATCCGAAGAATCTCAGCGCAAGCGAGCAGGCCGCTATGGTCAAACAGCTCGGGTATGCTGGGATGGGATGCACGGCCGGAAAAGGCCTGGCCGAAATGCTCCGGGAGCTGGACAACAGCGGGCTGTGGCTTTTCACCGTCTATCTCGGCGTGAACATCGATTCCGACCAGCAGAAATACGGCCCGGAACTTAAAGAGACTATCGATATATTGAAGGGCCGTAATGCGATTCTGTGGCTGTTCGTCAGGAGCAACAAGCTCAAGCCTTCCTCCCCTGCCGGCGACGAGCGCGCGGTGGAAATCATCCGGGAAATTGCAGATATCGCTGCCGAATCGGACGTGCGCGTGGCGCTGTATCCGCATTACGGCTTCTGGGTCGAACGCGTGGAAGACGCTGTCAGGGTAGTGAAGAAAGTGGATCGCAGGAACGTCGGCGTGACGTTTAACCTGTGCCACTGGCTAATGGTCGATGACGAACGGAATATGAAGTCGCTGATCGAATCGGCGATGCCGCACTTGTTCGCGGTCTCGATAAACGGCGCCGACAGCGGCGGCAAAGACTGGAAGAGTCTGATTCAAACCTTAGACCGCGGCACATTCGATATGCGTCGGTTCTTGAAGACGCTGAGCAATTCAGGTTATACCGGCCCGATCGGATTCCAGGGCTACGGCATAGGCGGCGACGCCCGCGAAAACCTCAAGCGAACTATGGACGCCTGGCGCAAATTGAACGATTTGACAAGATAGCCCACGGCTCAAGTGAAAGTCAGGAATGTATCGATGTGCTCTTGATTTAGAGGCTATTTCTTCTTTTTACGGCAAGTCTTGCTTTTGCGGCACTGCGAACACCTGCTGTCACTGCACCATTGGCAGGAAAAACAGTCCTTGCATTTATGCTTGCTGCCTGCCTCGTCCGGCTCAGGCTCGTACACCAGGCCCGGGATTCCTCTGATTCTGCGATAAGCCATAGCTCACATTCCCAAGCGATATTGCATCAGGTTCCGGAAATTTGCGTTAGTCCTCGTTGACTACGCCGGCACACACCGGGCGGTTCGACCGAGTCCGACATTTTCGGCCCACCGATGTGTTCAAAATACCGCCTTTTGCACTTGCACATGGCGAATAAAGTGGTGCATTTTGCGATATTCCTGGTAATATAGGCGTGTTTGAACGCCTCCATGTGAGGATTTTCTGTTTGCAGGCAGACGAACTGAACAGGTGATTGATGGAAACTCTAAAGTTATTGCGTGATTATTTTCCGATGGCGGTTTTTACCGGTAAGTGCCTTGTGTTCATAAGCGAGGACTACCGCGTTGAGCTTACCGAGCACAAAGACAGCGATTTTACCAGCTCCCAGGGCACGCCCTCGGTCATACGCGTCAGGATCTTCAAGAGAACACTGGAAGGCCAGCTCATACAGGGGTATTATGAAGATTTTCAGCTTGCCTCGCTGGGCGAGCTTGCAGAGCAGATTGAGAAGTACGTACAATTGGCGATCGGTACAAACCTGCGGGAGAACGTCTGAATTGTCGATTTACTATTGACTATTTACAATTGCGGCACGCCGCAACGCGATTGACCGCGATTGGGAACCCGGGCCAATAGTCAATGGAAAACAGTAAACAGTCAATTATGTCTGGGGGCCAATCAGTGACATGGCGAATCTGACGATTCACGAACTCGACGATGGTACGGTTTTTGTGGCGAAAATTGTGCCCGGCAGCAGCGGGTCGACGCGGATATGCGGGCTGCTCGACGGGATGCTGAAGGTCAAGGTCTCCGCCGCACCTGAGAAAGGAAAAGCCAATCAATGCCTTCTGAAGTTCCTGGCCAAAGAGCTTGGCGTCAAAAAGAACGCAGTCGGCATAATCTCCGGCCAAACCGGTCCGGTCAAGCAGGTGAAGGTTTCGGGAATTTCTGCCGATACGCTGCTGAAGAAGTTGAATCTCGGTAAACAGGACATTGGTTAATGACTGACGAACCAAGGCTCGAAGTCCAAAGCGAGGTCGACGAGACCTCGCTTGCATATATGCTGAAGTTATCCGCACCGATGGTCGTGACGACCATATCCTTTACAATCATGCAGTTCGTGGACCGGCTCATGGTCTCGCGTCTGGGCACGGATGCGCTTGCTGCGATTTTGCCGGCCGCATACGTCAGTTTCCTGTCCGGCGGGTTCGCCATAGGCGCGCTGACGAGTCTTAACACGTTTGTCAGTCAAAGTCTGGGCAGAGGCGACAAGCGGGGCTGCTCAAATTACTACTGGCAGGCAACATACATGGGACTTGCTTATTCTCTGGTCATAGTGGTAATCATGTGGCCGACTGCACCATGGGTGTTCAGGCTTATGGGCCAGCCGGAAACAATAATCGGGATGGAAGTCATATATCTGCGAATCATGCTTTACGCTCACGTCCTGGCGGTTATCAACTGGTCGAGCGGCCAGTTCTTCATGGGCATACATCGCCCAATCGTCACGATGTTTGCATCCCTGTGCGGGCAGGTGGTCAACGTGGCGGCCAACTACGTGCTGATTTTCGGCAAGCTGGGCTTTCCGGCGATGGGGATTGCAGGCGCCGGCTGGGGGACTTTCATCGGGATAGGCGTCGGCGCCGTAATAAACGTGGCGATCTTCCTGGGCAGCGGCATGAACGAAGCTTACAACTCCAGACGAACCATGAGTCTGGATTTGGGCAAGATGTACGACCTGCTGAAGGTGGGGCTGCCGGCGGGATTCGGATTGACGGTAAACGTCGGGTTCTGGGGGATGATCCTGTTTGCCCTTGTCGGCAAGTTCGGCACCGAAGCGCTGGCGGCAACCAGCGCGGTCCTGTCGTACACGAGCCTTTCGGTCATGCCGGTTGTGGGTATGGGTACGGCCCTGACCGCGGCGGTGGGAAGAACTATAGGCCGGGGCAGGAAAGACCTCGCCCTGAAACAAACCAGCGTTTGCCTGAGAGTTTCAATGATTTACATGGGGCTCGTGGGGATTTGCTTTTTCGTATTCAGAGACGCGCTTATGAGATTCTGGTCCACCGACGGGCACGTTATTAAAGCCGGGGTCGATATTTTGATTTGTGCCGCGATATATCAGGCGTTTCACGCGGCACGCACCATTTACAGCGGCTCGCTGCGCGGGGCCGGCGACACGGTCTGGCTGGCAGTCATCTCGGCGGTCGGCGCAGTGCTTATTCTGGGACTGGGCGGCGCAATCATCGCCTGGCTGTTCCCGGGCCTCGAAGCACTCGGACCCTGGATAGCCGCTACGGTGAGCATCATTTCGGTGGGGCTTGCCAACCGCTGGCGATTCAAGAGCAAGAAGTGGATGAACATAGACCTGTTCGAGCGCCGCCGGGCCGGCGTGCCGTTTCGCGACGGGGCGGGAGTTCAGTAGAGCGCCCGTGCGTCAATCGGCCAGCGTTCTCAGGCGAATGTTGCGAATCGCCCCGGCCGTCTGCCATGTTGCCACACCCAGAGGATGACACAAGTCCATTTCAGCCCGCGTATCGATCTTTCGGCCGGTTATGTCCATATCGACGAGCGGCTCCTCACCTTCTTCCTCGAGCCATGCCTGAATCCTGTTGGGGGTGACGCGCACCCGAGCGTGGTACCATTTGCCCTTCTCGAATGAGACGAACCGGGTGGTCTCGTTGTTGGCCGCGTCGTAGTAGTCGATGTTGGACAGCCCGCAGAGCGAGCCGCCCCACCCGCCGAGGATAAGCGAGCAGCAGTTCTCGTTCACTGGGAAGGTAAGACCGCAGAAGAAGTCGCTTCCGCTGACCCGCATCGCTTCGAGCGTGATCTCATAGTTCATTCGGACGACCGGGCCGTCCCATGTCACGCCGGTCATGTCGTTGCCCATTTCGAGGAAGATACTGCCGTCCTTGACATGGACATCGCCCTGCCCGCCGAAGTCGGTAATCTTCCAATTGCCCAGCGTCTTGCCGTCGAACAGCTCTGTCTCGCTCGGCTGTGCAGCCGGCGCCTGGCTCGGCTCGGCCGGTACGTCCTGCGGGCCGGCGTCGTGACAAGCTCCGATAAAGACGGCACTGAGAATCAGTAAAGCGTACAGTGCGGTAGCGTGTGCAAAATTTATTTTGCACACGCGGGATGAACATATCCGCGTGTGCAACAAGTGCCCAAGGTACAAGTTGCACACCCTACGAAGCTTGCGGCCGGACGTGCGATTAGACAACCTGTCGGCGAAAACAGCATACCTTGCACCCATCATATTTCTCCCGTCATTCAAGAATTACATTGAATAAAATGGCCATAGAAACTACACTATACAACAGGTGTGACCGATGAAAAAGATTTTTCCGGCAATAATTTGTGTTCTGATTTTCTCGCCCGTGGTTGCTGCGCGCCGAAACGTACCACTGGCCAACGAGAACAAGACGGGCCTGTACGCAAGGTCGATTGAACAGGTGCTCCGGCTCAGAGAAGAGGAGGTTGACCTGGCCACCGCCGCCTTGATTGTCTCAGAGCGCTGGAGCAATATGGTGCACGGCCGCAGATACCTCGCAAGGCTGGATGATATAGCCCTGGAAATCCGCGACAGGCTCGACCGCAAGAAGCTCACGGCCAACTACAGGGCGGTCCCGGTTATAAACGAGTATTTGTTCGATGAGCTGGGGTTCAGATCCATCGCAGAGGCAAGCGATCCTAACAGTCTGTTTCTGCACACCGTGATGGATGAGAAACGTGGATACTGCCTGAGTCTGTCGATCCTTTATCTGTCAATCGGAGAACGGCTCGGGCTGCCTTTGTACGGCGTGGTCGTGCCGGGGCATTTTTTCGTCAGGTACGACGACGGGCAGGTACGATTCAATATTGAGACAACGAGCAAAGGTGGAAACGCCGACGACGAGCATTATATCAGCAAATTCAAAGTGCCGGCGGGCGGCAGCAACGGCGTCTACATGAAGAATCTGAACAAGATTCAGACCTTGGGCTGCTTCTTTAATAATCTTGGCAACAGCTACAGCGACGTCGGCAACATGGAAGCGGCGTTGCAGGCTTTCGAGCGAGCGGTGGAGATAAACCCGACATTGTCCGAATCCCGCGCAAACCTGGGCAACGTTTACCTCAAGAAAGGCCGTATAGCAGACGCGATAAGGGAGTACCGCACGGCGCTTCAGATCAATCCGCATGACGCCAAGACGCACAACAATCTTGGAAACGCATACACCCAGCAGGACCAGTTGAACTACGCAGTATCTCAATATGTACGGGCGATCGGACTGGACCCAAATTTTGTGGATGCTTACAAGAATCTGGCCATAGTTTACGCCAAGCAGCAGAGGCACGGCCAGGCGATAGCAGAATTGAAGAAAGCACTTGCCATGGCCCCGAACGACGCCGGCTGTTACAGCCAGTTGGGGGACGCGTATAACCAGTTGGACAACCAAACCCAGGCAATTGCCAACTATAAGAAAGCGCTGCAAATCAACCAGAATCTTGCCGAGGCCCATTATGGGCTGGCGCTTTGCTACAGCAAACTGGGACTGGTTGAAGATGAGATTTGGGAATATAGGAGAGTTCTTGCCATTCAGCCCGACATGCTGGCCGCTTTGGTAAATCTGGGCAATGCGTACTTCGGCCAGGAAAAGTACAACATGGCCCTCGAACAGTACAAGAAGGCCGCCCGGATAGAGCCGGACAACTCAATGGTGCATTACAATCTTGGGGCCGCGTATTCCAAGAACAAGGACTACGAGCAGTCGGTGGCCGCGTACCTCCGCGCGGTGCAGCTCGACCCGAAGCTTGGCGATGCGCATTACGCACTCGCCGTCGGTTTCTATCAATTGAGCAAGTACGACCTTGCCTGGAAGCACATCAAGACCGCCCAGCAATTGGGCGTAGAGGTAACACAGGAGCAGCTCGACGCCATAAAGAGCCGATTAAAATAGTCTAAATCGCCTCAAAAACCCTCAGCCGGGCCCAATCTTGGCTGTTTTTTCAAGAACTCCCGTAACAAATTGCCCCTTTCAGCGTCTATTTCCTTGAGCTTGATTGCTCCGCGCAAAACCGTATAATTGTCATGGCTTCCTCCGGCGAGTGCGTATTTTCTCCGCGTGGCCGGAAAAACGTGGCGCAAAAGGACTGTTCAAGGTGCAAACAGACAACGAATATCTAATTCAGGAGCCCGGAATGGAAACAACAGTACAAAAGAAGTCGGTGGCGGTCATTCTGATTCTGTCATTGATGCTGGGCCTGTGCGGCGGCTGTAATGAGGGCAACGGAAGCATGAAGCTCAGTCCGATTTACAGCAGTGCGTTAATGGGCGCCCTTGTCGGCGGTATCGTAGGCTATCAATCGGATGAGCCGGGCGAGGGCGCGGCCGTAGGGGCTGCTATCTTCGGCGTAGGGGCATTGTTCAGCGAGATGGACCAGGCGAACAAAGACAATGGACAGTGGACTTCGACCAAGGAAAATCCTGAATGTCCGGAGCGGGTCATCGTCGATATCCACAACGATAACGGCTCGATCACGCCGGTGACGCTCAAGAAGAAAGGCGACAACTACATCGGACCGAAAGGCGAACGCTACGAGGAATTACCAACCGAAGAGCAGTTGAAGCCGGTTTACGGATTGTAGCAAGCGGCTGCCGGGATATATTGAGACGTGTACCGGATCACGAAAGCTTAAAAAAAGCTGCAAATATTCTTGATAGCCGCTTACAGGAGCGTAAAATTATATCTGCTTTTTCTGCTGGATTCTGTCATTTCGGATCAATATGCAGATGCACAGACAAATAGCCTGTGCGAAATTGAGAGGCGGACGGAAATAACGAGCAAGAATTATTTCGAGAGGAAGAAAATGAGACCAGCGAAATGGACATCAGCAGTGGTTGTCGTGGTGGTTGCTTTAGCCCTGGCTTTGTCGGGCGGCTGCGCCGGCATGAAAGGCAGCGAAATTTACGGCAAGGCGCTGGGCGGCGCTCTTGTCGGCGGCATCATCGGCTATCAGTCGGGCGAAGCCACTGCCGGCGCTCTGATAGGTGCCGCCATTGTCGGGGTAGGCGAATTCCTCCATCAGGCCGACCAACTCGAAAAGAAACAGGCGAAAGAAGGTTGCCAGGACGGATGTGGAGAGAAGATCATTGTCGAGGTTCACAACAGTAACGGCTCAGTCACGCAGGTGGTGCTCAAGAAAAAAGGTGATGCTTATATCGGACCAAAAGGCGAACGCTACGAGGAACTGCCGGACGAAGAGCAGCTAAAGCCGGTTTACGGATTGTAGTAGCCTGCCCTTGTAATCCTTCGAGTCACTGACCGGACGTTCATACAAGTCTGCTTTGGAAAGGTTACTATGCGCTGTCACACGAACAGATTACTCACAGTCTCCCCGTTAGCCGCGCTGTTACTCGTAGGCGCCGCTGTAAATGCAGCCGTACCTCCGCCTGAGTTTTGGCCGGTTGTCAAGCCAATTCAACTGCACCCGGATAACCCGCACTATTTTCTGTGGCGGGGCAAGCCGACGATTCTGATAACTTCCGGCGAGCATTACGGGGCCGTGCTCAACCGTGCGTTCGACTATAAGAAGTACCTCGATACGCTCGAATCGCTCGGCTTCAACCTGACTCGAACTTTCAGCGGCGCCTACTGCGAGCCGGTCGGAGCGTTCAAGATTCGAAATAATACTCTTGCTCCGGCAGAAGGTCGGTTGATCTGTCCGTGGGCCCGGAGTAACGAGCCGGGTTACGCCAACGGCGGCAGGAAGTTCGACCTGACCGTGTGGGACGCTGCCTATTTCAACCGCCTGCGAGATTTCGTGGGCGAAGCGGGCAAGCGAGGCGTTGTGGTTGAACTGGTGCTTTTCTGCCCCTTCTACGAAGACGCCATGTGGAAACTGAGCCCAATGAACGCCGCCAACAATATCAACGGCATCGGCACGATGGAACGCACCGAGGTCTATACGCTCAAACACCCTGAGCTGTTAGCCGTACAGGATGCAATGGTTCGCGAAACAGTCCGAGAACTACACAACTTCGACAATGTTTACTTTGAAATCTGCAACGAACCTTACTTCGGGGGCGTGACTCTCGAATGGCAAGCCCATATCGCCGAGACCATCGCCGAAACGGAGAAAAATCTCAAAGCCAGGCACCTCATCGCCCAGAATATCGCCAACAAGCACCAGAAGATAAGCGAGCCGAATCCTCTGGTTTCTATTTTCAACTTCCATTACGCCAAGCCGCCAAATACGGTCGCCGACAACTACGGCCTTAACAGGGTAATCGGCGACGACGAGACCGGCTTTGCCGGAAGCGAGCCGAAGCCGTACCGAATCGAAGGCTGGGATTTTATCATCGCCGGCGGCGCAGTCTATGACAACCTCGATTACTCGTTCACAGTCGGACACGAAGACGGCACGGCGGATATCAGCGCCCCCGGCGGAGGCGGAGCGGTCTTGCACAGACAGTTGGGAATCCTTAGGGACTTCATCAACGGCTTCGACTTCATAAGAATGCAGCCCGACAATTCCGTCATCAAGGGCGGCATACCCGAAAAAGCAACGGCGAGAGCATTGGTTGAAAAGGGCCGGACCTACGCCATCTACATCAATGGCGGCGGCGAAACGCAGTTGGTGGTGGAACTGCCCGGCGGCAAATACACGGCAGAATGGATCAACACCAAGACGGGCCGGAGCGACAAGCAGGAGACATTCGAGCACACCAGCGGCAACCGGGCGCTGAACTCGCCGAGATACGAGGACGATATCACCCTTGCGATAAGAGCCGTTGTGAATTGACCCGCGGAATTGCTATCGGGGCGTGTTCTTCGCTGTCAGACCTCCCTTGAATGCTGCACAACCCACAAAATCGTTGATGTTGCCGGGCCAAAGGTGTATATTCATATCCTATGGATGATGTGATTTAGGTTCTTTTGCGGAATAATTGCCTGACGTTAATTCCTGCACGCACGGGAGTGACGGAAAGAGATAGATACGACGAAAAAATGGAGGTTTTCATAGTGCAGCTTTATAAAGCCATATTCACAATTGCTCTTGCAGTCGCAATTCCGGCCGTCGCCGAGCAGGTCGATTCCGGCGATATCTCACAATACTATGGATTCGAACAGATTGAGATAATCAAACTCGACTGGGGGATACAGGACTTGAGCGTTGCCGATTTCAACGGTGACGGGCGAAATGATATCGCCATCGTCAACAACATCAAGGCCAGAATAGAGCTGCTGGTTCAAAAAGAGTCCGTGGGACCCGATGAGACGGACGTAGCGATAGATCCCCGCGACATAGACATAAATGCAATCACCCCCCCTACCCGTTTTGCCAGGCAGAGCATAGCAGTCTCGCAAAAAATTTACAGCCTTGTCTGCGGCGATTTAAACTCAGACGGCCTGCCGGACCTGGCTTTCTACGGCGAGCCGAAGGGCCTGTACGTACTGCTGCAAACGACCGATGGGACCGGAGCGGACAAGACAGATTCATTGAACTGGGAATCAAGAAAGAAAATCAATATCGAGGACGGCCTGGTGACTTCCAGTGCGTTGGCATGCGCCGACCTGAACGGCGACGGCACAGACGATTTGGCCCTTGCCGGCCGTGACGGCATCTATATCGTCTTGCAGGAAAAGGACGGCTCACTGGCCGAGCCGGTAAAGTATCCGACCTCGGCACAAACGCTTAGCGTCGAAATCGGCGACTTGAACGGCGACGGCATAAACGACCTCGTACTGGTGACCAGCGATGCGGAAAAACCCGTGCACGTTCGATTCGGCCTCAAGACCGGTCAATTGGGCCCGCAATTGCGGTTCTTCATCGAGCGGCCGTTCAGGTCGAAAGTTCATAATATAGACGCAACAGCCGGCAACGAAATACTGACCGTTGACAGCGTGAGCGGACGCCTGACCTGCTATAAACTGGATGCTGAGAATCGCAAGGACGCCGACTGGCCGGCGCTATTCTATCCTCTTGCCTCGGGACCGGAAGATACCAAACGCGATCTGGCTATCGGCGACCTGAACGGCGACGGACTGCTCGATGTGACGATAAGCGATCCCGGTGCGGCGGAGATCATCTTCTACAAACAGACGGCGGAGATCGGATTGGCCGAGCCGGTGAGGTTTCCCGCTTTTTCCGACATTACAAGCCTGTCCGCCGCCGATATTGACCACGACGGCAAGAGCGAATTAGGCGTTTTGAGCATCAAGGAAAAGGTCATAGGTGTAAGCAAATTCGAAGACGACAGATTGCTGTTTCCACGGCCGCTCGAACTCATCGGCGAGCCGGTGGCCATGGAGTTGGCCGATATTGACGACGACGGCGATGTGGATTGTGTTTACGTCTCGAAAGACGATAAGGACAAGAGGGCTCTCAGGGCTGTCTACAGTCTGGCTGCG
>JBDREF010000192.1:0-57913 GCA_043820045.1 Planctomycetota bacterium
GTCCCTGGTCGGCCCAGTCCCAGATGAATCCGCCTATCAGGCGCTTGTGCGAGCGAATCGCATCCCAGTATTCCTTGAGGTTTCCGACCGAGTTGCCCATTGCGTGGGCGTACTCGCAAAGGACCATCGGCCGGTCGTCAATGGGGTCCGTGGCCAGCCGAATGATTTCCGGAATTCTTGCGTACATCCGGCTTATCATATCGACATACGGATAGTCAACCGGATCGCCCGCGGCCCCTTCGTAATGAATCGGGCGGGTCGGGTCGTAATCTTTTATCCAGCCGGCCATGGCGGCGTGGTTCGGGCCGCAGCCGGTCTCGTTGCCGAGCGACCAGAAAATGACGGAGGGATGATTCTTGTCGCGCTCGACCATACGTACGGCACGCTCCAAAAAGGCGCTGTGCCAGGTGGCGACGTTGGAAAGATAGCCTTTCAGTCCGTGTGATTCGAGGTTCGCCTCGTCGATGAGATAAATGCCGTATTGATCGCACAGGTCGTACCACTGCGGGTCGTCCGGATAGTGGCTGGTTCGCACGGCGTTGATGTTGTTCTGCTTGAGCAGGTGGATGTCCTGGAGCATCCGGCTGAGTGGGATGGCCCGGCCGTGGTCGGGGTCATGTTCGTGCCGGTTGACGCCGAAGAGTTTTATCGAACGGCCGTTGACGAACAGTTGGCCGTCCCTGATTTCCACCTTCCGGAATCCGACTCTGCAGCTCTCGGCCTCGACCGTCCCGCCTTTGGCGTCCTTCAGGCTCAGCACCAGCGTGTAAAGGTTCGGAAATTCGTCCGACCACTTCTTCGGATTGCTGACTGTGCTCTCCAACAGCGCGAACTTCACGTTGTCTCTTTGCGGGTATTGTTCATTGAGTATCGCCGAAGCATCCTTGCTCAAAGGTTCGGCAAAGAGCGGGCGTTTCTGCTCGTCATAGAGCTGTGCCTGAACCGTCCATCCTCTTATGTCTTCGTTTGTATAACGGACAAGTTTGGGGCGAATCATAAGAATGCCGTCTTTGTATTGCCCGTCCAGGTCGCACCGGACGGAGAAATCTCTCATGTGCACGGAAGGACTTGCGAACAGATACACGTTGCGATAAATTCCGCTCATCCGCCACATGTCCTGGTCCTCAAGATAGCTTCCGTCGGACCAGCGATAAACTTCTACCGCGAGGGTGTTGCTGCCGGATTGAAGGTACTCTGTGATATTGAACTCCGCCGGCGTCATACTGTCCTGGCTGTAGCCGACCTGCCGGCCGTTAACCCAGATGTAAAAGGCGCTCTTAACGCCGTCGAAGTGAATAAAGACCTGCCTGCCGTCCCAGCCGGCCGGGATCGTAAATTCCCTGCGATATGAGCCGACCGGATTGTAGCTGTGCGGAATGTGCGGCGGATTGGGCGGAAAAGGGAAGCGCATGTTCAGGTATATCGGGATGCCGTAGCCGTGCATTTGCCAGTTGGACGGTACCGGAATCTCGTCCCAGCCGCTCACTTCGTACTCGGGCTTGTAGAAATCCAGCGGCCGGTCCGCGGGTTTGCGAACCCAGTTGAATCTCCACTTGCCGTTGAGAGACTGGTAGTACGGCGATGCCTCGTGCTCGCATTTCAGCGCCGTCTCGGTGTCCGGGTACGGCACCAACGTGCAATGACCGGGTTCCTTGTTTCGGCCGAGTACGGTCTCGTTCTCCCAGTCGGGGACTTCCGCGGAATCGCCGTAACAGGCGGGCACATACAGCGCAAAGCAAGCGCCCAACAGCATGGCCAACATGAAAATAACGCCAGGTACTCGACATGACATACGCTTCGAATCTCGCATCTTTTCGGTTCTCCTTCAACCCCGGCCTGTTCCACCTTTCAAGAACGCAAGACAGACGACTGATGGCGGAAGGCCGCGCTCTCTGTCTCCTGTTCACTGGGCTGCCTTTTTAGAGAAGTTCTTCGATTGCGGCCGCAATGTCCTTCTTGCTTGTAAGACCGACCCACTTCTTCTGCACCTGGCCGCCTTTGAACAGGATAAGGGTCGGAATCGCGCTTATGCCGAACTCCATGGCGCTATCGCGAGCCTCGTCGGTATCGAGCTTGCATATCTTGGCCTTGTCCGCATATTCATCGGCAATTTCCTGGATGATGGGAGCTATCATTTTACAGGGTCCGCACCAGGGAGCCCAGAAATCAACCAGTACGGGTACATCGGAATTGTGAACCGTTTTATCGAAAGTTGCATCCGTCAATTCAATCACATTACCAGCCATTATTTCTTCCTTTCTACCAATGATTCGCAGGGAACTCCTGTCCGGCTGTCCGAGCCGGGTTGTTCGCCGGCCATAGTAAACAAATCGTCCGAACCCGTCAACGAAGAAGCCGAAAAACGGCGGGACGAAATCAAATTTAGGGCCATTTGGTGGTTTCTCTATTACCGCCGAGCCCGCAGAGGGCGCGGAGATTCCCGATCAAATCTTTTCTCGGCGTTCTCGACAGTGAATCAGAGGGAATTCGTTTTACCAGCCGCCTGGCAGAAGTACGTCGCTGACCTGTTCGTTCCACCAGTTGGGATCTCTGAAATACTGCTTTAGCATCATAGCCGCGACGACGCCATCGCCTGCGGCCGTAGCCAATTGCATGGCTGCTCCGATTCTGCAATCTCCCGCGACAAAGACACCGGGGACGCTTGTCCGCAAATACGCGCAGTCGCACTTGATAAATTCATGGTCCGTCAGCTCGACAAAACCCTTTAGAAATCCAGTATTGGGCTCCATGCCGACGAATACGAACACGCCGTCACACGGATAATCCTCTTCCTTGCCCGTTTTGACGTCTTTCAGCCTGACCGACTGGACTTTGTTCTCGCCCTGGATGGCGGTGGCGATGGTGTTGTATTTGATGATCAGGTTCGAATTCGGCTCGTTGGTCTTTGCGACAAGCTCCTCGACCAGAACCTTCGACGCTCGGAATTCGTCCCTGCGATGTATCATAGCAACTTTCTGGGCGAATTTGGTCAGGTGCAGAGTCTCCTCCACCGCCGTATTGCCTCCGCCGACGGCGACGACGTGCTTTCCCCTGAAGAACGGCGCATCGCAGGTTCCGCAGTAGCTTACGCCTGAGCCACGGAACTTGTCTTCGCCGGGTACGCCGAGCTTGCGATAGTCGCTGCCCGGGGCCAGGATGACGGTTCGTGCTGTGAATTTCTCTTTATCGCAATGTACGGCGATAAGGCCGTCCTGTTGCTTGGCCAGCTTGGTAACTTCAGAGCCGGTCTTTATCTCAGTGCCGAAGCTCTCCGCCTGTTTTTGCATCTGTGCAATCAGGCCCGGCCCGTCGATGCTCTCGATGCCAGGATAATTCTCTATTCTGTCGGTATTGTTAATCTGCCCTCCGGGCATGAATTTTTCAAGGACCAGGGTCTTCAGCCTGTCGCGGGAGGTATAAAGAGCCGCAGCCAGACCCGCCGGCCCGCCGCCCACTATAATACAATCATAATTCTCAGCCATAACTCAAGTATCCTTTGCTAATCTTTCCGATGAGGCCTGCGGCAAAACCACGGGCCTGTTTCTATTCTTCCTTTTCTTCCTGTATCTGGTCGAGTTGCATTCCGAAGCGGTCGAGTTTTTTCTGGCCTTCATCGTACTGACTATAGGCGTTTCGCAGGTGTTTGCCGAGAATCTCCCAATTGCCGCCGAAGTCGGCGAAAGATGCGTTTAGCTTTTTCAAATTCTGCCGGATTTCGGCTGCCTGTTTTTCTATTTGCAGGCCGTGCAGGCCCATCGCCACAGTCATCAGATAGGCGTACAAAAGGTTCGGTGATACGGGGATTACCTTCCTGTCGAAGCAATACTGCAATATATCCTGTGTTTCACCGGCGTATTTCACTATCGTTTCGTAATAGACGTTTTCGGCAGGTATGTAACACAGTGCAAAATCCAGCGTACCCTCGGCAGGCCTTATGTAGTCGCCCGCTATCTTGTCGATATGGGTACTCACATCTTTGATGAACTGCCTGCGAAGCTTTGTCTTCTCCTCTTCGGTTTCGGCTTTCACGACTCTTTCGAAGCCCGGCAGCGGGAACTTCGAATCGATGCAGACCGAGAAGGCCGGCATTTGTACGAGCGCATCGACTATTTTGCCGTCCTTGAAAGTGTGTTGAAGTCTGTAGCTGTCTTTCGGGAGGATTTGAGAGAGAAGGTTTTCGAGCGACCATTCGCCCATCTGGCCCCGGAGCTTGGGGGAACTGAGAATATCCTGGAGCCGCTTGATTTCGGTTCCCATCTGCATCATTTGCTTGTTGGTGCCCTGCAACTCCCCGATCTGGGTGTGCAACTCGCTGAGCGTCTTTTGGCTGGATTGCAGGCTTTGGGTCAGTGTGTTCTGGCCTGTCTGCAAAGATTTTTGCAGATTTTCCGAAGTCTTGTCCTGAGCGGTCTTTAGTGCTTCCAACTGCTGCTGCAAAAAATTGGTAGAAGCCTGCTGGCCGGCCATCTTCTCGGCGTTACCGGCATTCGAGACGATAAGCCAGACCAAAAGCCCCAGCACAACAACAACCAACACCCCGATTATGGCGGTTAAAACAAGCTCCATCTGTAAATCCTTCAGAAAAGTCGCCCCGATTATAGATTCCTATGTGCTGTTCGTCAAAGTAAAGACCAAAGGTTGCCGCCGAGGCGTGTAGAAAAGCGTTGATATGTCGGTAGGACCTTTGTATTTTCCTGAGAGTAATTCGCTGGAATCGGGCTTATTTGGACTTCTTTGCCGTGGGAAGAATCGAATCCGTCATATTCGATTGGGGAGGCGTGCTGATAGACGACCCGAGGCCGGGCCTGTTGCGATTCTGCGCGGATGCTTTCGGTGTATCACTGGAACGTTATACGCTGGTACATGATTCATTTCTGGACCAATTCCAAAAGGGGCTGATCAGCGAAGAGGCATTCTATCGGAAAATCAGCCGAAAACTCGGCAAGCCGGCGCCTGCGGTTCCGTCGTTATGGTCTCGGGCGTTCCGGGCCGTCTATGTGCCGAGGCGCGAGGTGTTCGCTTTGGCTTCTTCGCTGCACGGCAAAGGCTACAGGACAGCGCTGCTGTCCAACACCGAAGTTGACGCGGCGGAATTCTTTGTCGAATTGAACTACGATATGTTCGATGTGCTTGTCTTCTCCTGCATGGAGGCGGCTGCGAAACCTGAACGCAGGATATACGAGATCACGCTTGAGAGGCTCGATTCAAAGGCCGGACAGTCGGTATTCATTGACGACAGGCCCGATTACGTGCAGGGGGCAAGAGACGCAGGGCTCGATGCAATCCTCTTCAAGAGTCTTGAGCAAATCACGAACGAATTGGCCGGACTTGGCGTGGAATGACGCCTGGAATCCGGAAAAAGTGAAAAAAGTCGGCACATACCTGTTACCTTGCCTCCGAATCAGCCACTATCCTATAGAGTCGGAAGATTCGACGAAGGAGTCGGAACGTTAACAGACGCACAAATAACCCCTCAATCTCGAAAGGAGTACAAGATGTTGAAGAAAATGGTGTTGGTCGTTCTGGCGGGGATTTTGGTATTGGCTGCGGTTGAGAGCTTGACTGCTCAGCCGCCCGGCGGGCCTCGTGGCGGCAGGCGCGGCCCCGGCTTCTCAGTCTCCGATGGCAAGCCGCCGGTGCCGGCGAACGAGGAAGAGAAGAAGATACTAAGCGTCCTGGAGGATATGGACCGGAGCCAGAGTGGAGGAATGATGAACGTGCCGCAGGAAGACGGCAGGCTCCTGCGATTGCTCACGGAGGCGACCGGCGCCAAGCACGTCGTCGAGATCGGGACGTCGAACGGGTACTCGGGCATCTGGTTCTGCCTTGCCCTGAGGACCACGGGAGGCAAGCTGACTACTCACGATGTTGATGAAGGCCGAGCTTCGCTGGCCCGCGAGAACTTCAAAAGGGCGGGCGTCGATAACATGGTTACACTTGTCATGGGCGACGCTCACGAAACGGTCACCAGAATCAAAGAACCCATCGATGTTCTTTTTATAGATGCGGATAAAGAGGGCTATACGGATTACCTGAGCAAGCTGCTGCCGCTGGTGCGTCCGGGCGGACTTATCCTCGCTCACAATGTCGGCAGGGCAGGGCCGGAGTTCAACAAGGCCATCACCGGCGACCCAAACCTGGAGACAGTTTTTCAAGGTCAGGGTCAGGACGTGAGTGTGACTCTCAAGAAACGCCAGGGGAAATGACAGACCGCCACGAGCATCATGTGTGAGGCCGCCCTGGATCCCGGATGAGCACGCGAGGACGCGCTCTGTGCATATTTTTGTGGACATTCTCTGCGGGCCGCAATAGAGTTTACTTCTGATTTCGTCTGTATCCCGACAAATCCGGTACGGCAAAACGATAAGAAAGCTTTAGTTTTGCAAAGGGGCAATCGATGTCAAAGAAGGCCATTTCGGCTATTGCGGCGGTGGTCGTGTTGGCAGTGGTTGGGAGCCTGATAGCCCAGAGGGCCGACAGTACCTCTCATGTAATGCTGACGCCGGGACAAAGCGGACCTGTGGCCGTCGCGGACGACGAGGCGTCGGCGTCTCAGGAGCGGCCTCCGATACCCGGCGATGAGCAGGAGAAACGAATCCTTAACGTCCTTGAGGATATCTGTCATGGCCAGTACAGCGGGCTTATAAGTGTTCCGCCTGAAGACGGCAGGGTGCTTCGGCTGCTCACCGAGGCGACGGGCGCCAGGCACGTCGTCGAGGTCGGGACCTCCAACGGGTACGCATCTATATGGTTTTGCCTGGCCCTGCGGACTACCGGCGGCAAGCTCACAACATTCGAAATCGACTCCGGCCGGGCTTCACTGGCCCGTGAGAACTTCAAACGGGCCGGCGTTGAGGGGCTCGTTACCCTCGTCGAAGGCGACGCTCACAAGACGGTCACCGGACTCAAAGAGCCGATCGACATCGTTTTCATCGATGCCGACAAGAGCGGCTATCTCGACTACCTTAACAAGCTGCTGCCTTTAGTCCGTCCGGGCGGGCTGATCCTGGCCCACAACACCACCGATGTGGCGTCGAAGATGCAGGATTACCTCAAAGCCATCACCACGAATCCGGCGCTGGAGACAATCTTCCTGCACGATCAGGCCAGCGGCCTCAGTGTTACGCTTAAGAAACGTCAAAGCAAACAGTCAGACTAACGCTAATATCAGGGGACCTATGCAAATGACACCTTCCAATCGAAAAGACATGTCGCGTCGTGACTTCATGGCTCGCGGGCTGGCCGTCACGGCGGGCGCTGTGGCGGCTTCAACGTTGACCTCGTGTAATCCGTTGAAGACCTCGGAAGCGGGAAAGAGCGCCGCCAGGACTCGCTTCGGATTCACGACCTACCAATGGGGCACGGACTGGGACATTCCCACTCTCATTGCCAATTGCCGTACAGCCGGCGTATTTGGCGTTGAGTTGCGAACCAGTCAGTCCTACGCTCATGGCGTCGAGTTGGATATCAGCCCTGCTAAGCGGGGGGAAGTCAAGAAACGTTTCGGCGACAGCCCCGTCACGCTTGTGGGTCTTGCAACCAGTGAACGGTTTGACTCGCCCGACCCCGCCGACCTCAAGACGGCCATAGAAAATACCAAGGCTTACATAAAGCTCAGCCATGATACAGGCGGCAGCGGCGTGCGGGTTTTCCCGAACAGTTTTCACGACGGCGTCCCGCGGGAGAAGACTGTCGGGCAGATCGCCGACTGCATGAACGTCGTCGGCGCATTTGCCGCAGACTACGGGCAGCAGGTTCGCCTCGAGGCGCACGGCAATGCGGGCGAATTGCCGACCTTGAGAGCAATCATGGACCGCGTTGTCCAGCCCAGCGTTCGCGTGAAGCTCAACAGCGATAAGAGGGACGCTGCCGGCGAGGGATTTGAACATAATTTCAACCTGGTCAAGAATCTTCTCGGCGACACTCTTCATCTTCACAATCTCAAAGATGCGGAATTCCCGTTTCAGCTCCAAATGGACCTGCTGGTAAAAATGGGCTGGAAGGGCTGGCAGTTGCTTGAGGTAAGCGACAAAGTCCCGAACCGCGTCCAGGCGCTGATCGAGCAAAGACAGATATGGGACCGGTTGCTGGCTAACTCGCTGGGCTAACCGGCACGATGCACCGACCGGAATTGGTTGAAACGTAACTTTCGTATTTGGCAGGATTTGCGCCCGGCTTTGAGGATTACACTGAATCGATTCTGCGGATCGATATGTATCCGCTTAACGGGCAGACCATTTTGAGGGCTACGGGAATGGCAACGGAAGAGTTGAAACGGGGATTTGGCCTGTCAACAGCCACCTACGTGGTAATCGCCAGCATGGTCGGGACGGGGATTCTAATCTCGCCCGGATACATGATGGTCACACTGAACAACTATCCTGTTATATTCGGGCTCTGGGTCCTTGGCGGGTTGCTTGCTCTTTGTGGGGCTCTCTGCGTGGCGGAGTTGGCGGCCGCTCTGCCCCGAGCGGGCGGCGAATACGTTTACCTGCGCGAGGCTTATGGTCCGATGCCCGCCTTTCTCTCCGGCTGGACGTCGTTCTTTGTGGGTTTCTCGGCGCCGCTTGCTGTGGCTGGCTATATAGCGGCCTTGTACCTTTTGACTCCTTTCGGGTTGGCCGAGGACAAAGCGAGCCTGCTTATAAAGGCCACGGCCGCGATCATCATCGTTGCTGTTACGCTGCCGAATCTGATTGGTCACCGCCAGTCCGCCTGGACGCAGAACCTGACAACGATTCTCAAGCTCGGCCTATTCGTGGCCCTGGTGGTGGTCGCGTTTCTGTGCGGCGGCGGGAAACTGGCACACATCGGCGAAGGACAGCCGATAGGAAGTATCGATCTTGGAACCGCAGCTACACAGTTGTTCTACGTCATGTTTGCCTACAGCGGCTGGAATGCCGCCAGCTATCTGGCTGGCGAGATCAAGGACCCGGCCAGAGTTCTACCGCAGTCCCTGCTGCTGGGCACCGGGCTGGTAATAGCGTTGTATCTGGCTGTCAACCTCGTTTTTGCATACGCCGTACCGCTGGCCCAGGTGGGTTTTGACAACGCAGAGCGAGTTCCCCAGCTCGCGGTGGAGAACCTGTTTGGGCCGAGGGCATCCAGCGTCTTCTCCATCCTGCTCGGATTGGCGTTTTTGGCGACCGTGAGCGCTTTTATCATTACCGGCCCGCGGGTTTACTACGCCATGGCCAGCGACGGATTGTTCCCGTCCTTAGCGGGGCGTCTCAGTCCGAAAGGGCGGATTCCTGTTTACGCGATGATAGCGCAGAGCCTCTGTGCGATCCTTATTCTGTTCGTGACGGACTTTCAGAACCTGTATAAGTACGCCGCGGTGGGACTGTCAATCTTTGCGCTGCTCTTTATCGGTGCAGTATATGTCCTTCGATGGCGGCGACCGGAAATGGAAAGACCTTTTCGTGTGCCGGGGTATCCGTTTGTTCCGGCGTTATTCATGGCCGTGATCCTCTTTATGACCGTTTTCGCGTTCACGCAGTGGCGGAAACCTTCGGTTTACAGCATTGGCAGCATCCTCATGGGCATTCCGGTCTATTACCTCTGGTCCTTTTTCAGGAATCGGCGAGGTGCATAGCGACAGACGCCGAGCGTGTTCGCATAGGCGCAACAGCCGTGCAGTATTGAGTTTCCAGATTTGAACCGATGCGACGGCATGGGTTTTCGGTGGTATCAGTACCAGAAAGAGCCATCTGCGGGGGTCCCCGGCATTTTTTCAACGGAGCTAAGTCCCATATAATTGCTCAAAAATGGGCTTTTTGGCATATTTTTCACAAAATCTTCACAAAAGTGCAATAAATCTGGCACCCGAATGCGTCTATAAACTCAGCGGAGCGAAGCGAAGAAGGAAGTGAATTGTTGGTCGGGCAGAGAGTGAGGAAGAAGGCCTGGTCGCCTGTTGTGGCGGCGGTCCCGTATCCGGGATTAAGACGTTTTAGTGGCAATATAACTGGCAAAACGATGGATCTTTTCGGGAGTAGCTTGTAACACGAAAAAGCTGGAAGAGAGAAGCAGGGAGTAAGTTCTTTAGCAGATAACCGCCCTCCTTAAAGTGGCTGGATGTGTGTCCAAAAGATGCACATCCAGTCTTATTTTATGTGGGAACGAAAGTTCGGGTTATGGGCAATCCTGCAGGGGCCTCAATTGCTCTTTTCAACGCCAATCGCGTGGGTAATGGATGGAGGCGGGATCGATTGGAAACTCTTTGCACAGCCCTTCAACCAGCACTTGCATCCTCTTTATCTGACAATCGGTTGGATGCGTCGTCTTGCCATCGGCGACAATACAGATCCTGATGGTCTGGTTGGTGCCGTACCATGTGCGGCTGGCGACGACCGGCCATTGTTTTTGCCATTTTTCCGTGGCTTGTATCTCACCGTCGGTGCCGCCGTAGCCGTTGCAAAGGCAGAAGTGGCAGTTGATATCATCGGGATTGGCCAGGCCGTCGAGTGCAGCCAACTGCTCTATGTTGCCGGTCTGCGTGCCGCTGTAGAAAACCTCGATGTTATTCCACCGGCCTGGCGATCGGGCCGCTCGCGAAGAGATTGCTTTGCTGACGGGGTCGAGGCGGTAATATGTCCAAAGAGAAAAAGGTCCGGCTGAAGGAGGATTATGGCCCAGGGCCATAAGGACTATTGCACCGGTTGTCATTGAAGCCAGCAGTATTGCCAAGACTTTTGCTACTCTTGCCTGATTTGGCATAGCCCCGTCCCTGAGAGTAACGCTCTAAGGTCTGTTCAAAAACATCATCCCTGAACTCGGAAGACAAACTAAAGATACAGATTCCATCCCACAATTGCTAAGCTCAAGTGTATCCTCCACTTCCTATTCTTGCGGCTTACTGCAATACATGTGTATCCAACACATATGCGGGATAGAAATCTTATCCGACGAAAGCATAATCCCTTATATATTAAACATCGGCGCGTGCCAATGAATTACTCCAAATTTTGCTGAAAATTTTGTGGACAACGTGACAAAATCTTTCCGTAGTCGGACACTTGCGCTTCACTGCGCCGCGCATCTGCTTGTGCCCGGCTCAGTACCGGCATTTTCTGCGGTCTCAATCACATTCATGTTTGTCCCCATGGCTGTTGCGGTCCGGGAATAACCGTGTGGAAATCAGGTTGCGTGCAGGGGCGTTGAAGACTTGGCCATGTATTCTTACCTAACAATCAGCTTGTTACAAATGTGTTGATTAATAGGATAGCAGTATGTAGTATCGCTTTGTCGCATTCAGGGTGAATATCTGTGAGGTGAAACCTCAGTCGGAATAGATAGTTTTCCAGCGCCGTCGGGACGGCGACCAGGTCAGAAGACGGGGATAAGAGAAAATGGGATCGGAATTCAATTGGAATCAAGGACAGTACAATCAACTATCTGCTGAGCAGATTGCTCAACTGACCAGCCAGGGATGTAGCTGTGACGACTGGTCGCAAGTCCGGGCTACCGAAGGCTTTGACGCAAAGACCGTAAAGTCAACGCAGTTTTCAGGGCAGGTGAGGCTGGGCGTGTTTGAAGAGCAGGTGTCTTTTCCGGGCGGTGTTGTCAAACCGGCCGGCATTCATGACGCAACGATTCACAACTGCGTTGTCGGCAACAACGTATATATAAGCCGGGTAAGGAATTACATCGCCAACTACGTCATCGAGGACAACGCAATAGTAGATAATATCGACGTGCTTGTGGTCGAAGGGCAAAGCTGCTTTGGCAATGGAACCGAAGTTGCCGCAGTTAACGAAGCCGGCGGCAGAGAAATATCGATCTACGACCATCTCTCCGCCCACACGGCTTACGTGCAGGCGTTCTATCGCCACAGGCCAAAGGTTATCGAGAAGCTGAAAAGAATGGTGGCCGACTACGCCGCTTCCATGAGCAGCTCCATGGGACTCGTGGGCAAAGGTGCGAGAGTTATCAACTGCCGAATCATCAAGAACGTCAAGGTGGGCCCGGCGGCTGTCATCGAAGGAGCCAGCAAGCTGGAGAACGGCTCGGTCAATAGCTGCCTTGAGGACCCCGTATATATCGGACCCGGTGTTTTCGCGGAAGATTTTATCGCGTGCAGCGGTTCGAAGATTACCGACGGCACGATAGTTTATAGATGCTTCGTGGGTCAGGGTACTGTTCTGTCCAAGCAGTACTCGGCGGAGAACTCCGTTTTCTTCGCGAACTGCGGCGGCTTCCACGGCGAGGCATGCGCAATATTCGCCGGACCTTATACCGTCACGCACCATAAATCGACATTGCTCATAGCCGGTTTGTTTTCCTTTCTGAACGCCGGCAGCGGAACCAACCAGAGCAATCACATGTACAAACTTGGTCCCGTCCATCAGGGCGTCGTCGAACGCGGCTCCAAGACTGCCAGTGATTCGTACGTGCTCTGGCCGGCAAAGGTCGGAGCATTCACCGTTGTGATGGGCCGGCATTACAGAAACTCGGACACGTCCGATTTGCCTTTTTCGTATCTTATCGAGCACGAGGACGAAAGCATTCTTGCGCCTGGGGTGAACCTGCGCAGCGTAGGGACTGTACGCGACGCCCGCAAGTGGCCCAAGAGGGATAGAAGAAAAGACCCCAAAAAGCTCGACCACATCAACTTCCGGCTCCTGAGCCCCTATACGATTCAAAAGATGATCAACGGCCATGACCTGCTGTGCAGGCTCAAGGCGACATCCGGCGAGACATCCGAATACTTCACCTACCACAGCGTCAAGATCAAGAATTCATCGCTGGATCGCGGCGTCAAATTGTACCGGATTGGCACAGATAAATTCCTGGGCAATTGCCTGATCAAGCGCCTGGAGGGCAAGCAGTTCAGATCCGTTGATGAACTCAGAGCGGCCTTGGCGCCGCCGACAACCATCGGACCCGGCAAGTGGGTGGACCTCGCCGGCCTGCTGGCGCCGGAGGAAGCGGTGGAAAAGATTCTGTGCGATATCGAAAACGGCGACCTCTCGAACCTCGATCAGGTAGCGGAAAGTTTTCGCTTGATGCACGAGAATTACCCCGAATATGAATGGGCGTGGGCGGCGGATACTCTGCGGCAGAGGCTGGGCAAAGCGGTCGGCGAAATAACCGCCGACGATGTTATCGAGCTGACGACGAGATGGAAAACGGCCGTCGTGGAGCTTGACCGCATGCTTCACGCGGACGCCAAAAAAGAATTCACCGCTATAGCACAAATCGGCTACGGGCTCGACGGCGAACAGGAGGCTAAACGGGCGGATTTCGAAAATGTCCGGGGGACGTTCAAAGATAATGGCTTCGTCCTGGAGATCGAGCAGCATATAGCAGACAAGACGGAGCTTGGCGATGAGCTTATCGGCCGGATGAAAGAATTGAGCCAGGGTCAACCGTGCTAATGGTTTCTGCGGAAGCGAGCCCTTCAATAAGGTTAGCCGAATGAACGATTGTCGGCATCGATACGATTCATGGAGAACGCACGGTGTTCGTCGCCGGGTTTCAGCAAAGTTTTGATTCCAAAAAAGTCTTGCAAAACTCGGCCTGCCGATATAGCATCTAACCGTGTCGTTTCCTGGAATTCTCAAATGACTAACTATATTCTGGAGAAGAGAGCCAATGAGATTGATAATTCAACCGGACTATGCTCGGGCGTCCAAATGGGTCGCTAACTACGTAGCCATGAGAATAAATGAATTCAAGCCGAGCAAGGCCAAGCCTTTCGTGCTGGGTCTTCCCACGGGCTCTTCGCCGCTCGGAGCTTACAAAGAGCTGGCAAAACTCAACAAGAATGGAGTGGTTTCGTTCAAGAATGTCGTTACTTTCAATATGGACGAATACGTAAACCTCCCCAAAGACCATCCCGAGAGCTACCATTCATTCATGTGGAACAACCTGTTCAGCCACGTGGATATTCTGGAAGAGAATGTCAATATTCTCAATGGAAACGCCCCGGACCTTGAAGCTGAGTGTGCCAACTACGAGGCGAAGATCAAGAAGCTCGGCGGCGTGCGTCTGTTCCTCGGGGGGATAGGCCCGGACGGCCACATTGCATTCAACGAGCCCGGCTCATCGCTTTCGTCCAGGACGCGCATAAAAACACTCACCTACGACACAGTTGTTGCCAATTCGCGGTTCTTTAACAACGATGTCAACAAGGTTCCCAAGACCGCTCTGACGGTAGGCGTAGGAACCGTGATGGATGCCGAAGAGGTGTTGATTATTGTCAACGGCCATAACAAGGCGCGGGCACTGCAGCATGCCGTCGAAGAAGGCGTTAATCATATGTGGACTATCAGTGCACTGCAGATGCACCAGGACGGCATTATCGTTTGTGACGAGGAAGCTACGATAGAGTTGAAGGTCGGCACGGCAAAGTATTTCAGGGACATCGAGTCCGCCAATCTCGATCCGGCCACCCTCTTGAACGGAGCCTGAGAAATAGAACGACTGAGCATGG
The DNA here is from genome assembly GCA_043820045.1 of Planctomycetota bacterium. Taxonomy (GTDB): domain Bacteria; phylum Planctomycetota; class Phycisphaerae; order Sedimentisphaerales; family Anaerobacaceae; genus JBDREF01. The sequence goes on from JBDREF010000192.1 coordinate 14,438, forward strand.
ATTGTGTATACGGCTCCGGCCGTTATTCGCCGGTTGGATAGACTATTTTCGCATCGGCCTTGAGCGAATCGATATACACCCCGGCGAAATCAGACTGCTTTCGCTGGGTCAGTTGTTCTATTATATCGTCTCTGGCCTGTTCGAACGAAGTAACGCCGGCGTCTTTGTGGTCGGTGACCTTGATTATGTGGAATCCGTATTCAGTCTCCACCACGTCAGTCATCTGTCCGACCTCCAATGCAAAAGCCGCATTGTCAAAATCTGCCGGGGCCTGACCTCTTGGGAAGAACCCCAGGTCTCCGCCTCTTGGGGCCGATGGACAGGACGAGTTTGCTTTGGCCAGTTCGGCAAAATCGGCTCCTTCCTTGATTTGCCTGAGCAGGTCCTCTGCCTTTGTCCTGGCTTTTGCCTTGGCCTCATTGGGGTCTGCGCCGGTCAGTTCGGGTTGTATGAGAATATGGCTTGCGCTGACTTGTTCGGGAGTCTCGAAGCGTTTTGAGTTTTCATCATAGTACTTCTTCGCATCTTCTTCTGTAACATCAACTTTGCCCGCCCACAGCGACTCCATAAACCTGTTTCGGGCCAGTTGTTTTCGAACGTCCCCCTTCACCTCGTCGAAGCCGTGCCCAAGCTGCTCCATTGCCTTCGTGAAGTCTTCCAGTGAGAAGCCCTGGGCGGCTGCAATCTCGGTGATCTGGCCAATCACTTCCTCTTCGGTGACTATGACACCGGCTGCCTGCACCTTTTCGTCCAGCAGTGTTCTGCGGATCAGTTGCTCCAGGGCTTGTTCCCGGAACTGTTGCGTGTATTGTTTTACAACCGCGGGCGGCAGTTGTGTGGACTGTTTCGCTATCGAGTCCAGTTGGGGCTTGATGGTCTTTTCTATCTCGCTCTCACGAATCTCCATGCCGTTGACGGTGACGGCGACTTTGTCAACTTTGGGTTCGGCGGGCTTATTGGCGTCGGTTTGTTCCGGGCTCTTTGATCGGCAACCCAGGCCGATGGCACCGATAAGTATTGCAAGGCAAAGACAAGTTCTCATAATATGTCCTTTCGCAGTCCTGATGGACCGAAGCCGCAAGGCGTCCCCTGTGCGACTTACGGAGGTTCCATAAATAAAAAAGACCCTTCCAAGAGGGTTTACCGGAGGATTATCCCAGAAACGGGCAATCCTGTCAAACCTTATCTATTTTGAATCGTCAAGGCAGGCCCGCAACTTGAGTTGCCGCTTGGCCGTATCGAAGAAAGATGCTGCCGGAAAAGCAACCTTTGTAATCGTCTTTCTGAAGTGATAGAATGACGGCGGCGGGTCGGGCCCGGAAGCCGGATGGCCCCGGTCGCCAAAATCCCGCCGTGCCGGGAAAGGTTTTCTGTTGGAGATTTAATATGAATGATAATCCTGACCGTCCGACGGCCATGACCGGCCGCCAGCGGGTACTCAAAGCGCTCAATTACGAACCGGTGGATCGCGCTGCCGTGGACTTGGGCGGCACTCTCGGCACGGGCGCTCACGTCAGCGTGATAGCGAATCTGCGCCGGGCCCTCGGCCTGGACAAGCCTGGAGCCCCGGTGAAGGTCGTCGAGCCCTATCAGATGCTCGGTGAAGTTGCGGTCGACCTGCGGGATATCTTAGCCATTGACACGGTGAACCTGCCCGGGCCGAGGAACCATTTCGGCTTTGCCGATGCCGGCTGGAAGCCCTGGCGGACCTTCGACGGTACCGATGTGCTCGTCGGCGAGAAATTCAACACCAAGCCCGAACCTAACGGCGATATTTTCCAGTACCCGCAGGGCGACAAGTCCGCTCTGCCGTCCGGAAGAATGCCCAAAGGCGGGTTCTATTTCGACGACATAATTCGCCAGGAGCCTATCGACGAGGCCAGGCTCAACCCTGCCGACAATCTCGAAGATTTTGCGATTCTCAGCGACGAAGACCTCAAGCTTTATGAACAGCGGGCCCGCGAGCTTTACGATAACACCGACCTTGCGATCACAACCGGCCTGCCGGGTACGGCCTTCGGCGACATTGCCCTGGTGCCAGCCGCTTTTCTCAAACATCCGAAAGGTATCCGTGATATCGAAGAATGGTATATCAGCACCATTTCGCGAAGAGAATATATAAGGGAGGTTTTTGCCGGCCAGGCGGAAATTGCAGTCAAGAATCTTGAGCGGATATACCATGCCGTCGGCGACAGGGTTCACGCCGTGTGGCTGGACGGGACGGACTTAGCGGCACAGAACACTCTGTTCTGCAGCCCCGATACGTACCGGGACCTTTATATGCCGTTCAGCAAAAAGCTCAACGACTGGATCCACAAACACACTAAATGGAAAACCATGAAGCACTGCTGCGGCGGCTGCGAACCGCTCATCGAAGGATTCATCGACGCCGGATTCGATATTCTCAATCCCGTCCAGACCTCAGCCAAAGGCATGGACCCGCAACTGCTCGTTGATAAGTACGGCGGAAGGATCATATTCTGGGGCGGCGGAGTCGATACGCAAAAGACCCTGCCCTTCGGTGAGCCCGACCAGGTGCGTCAGGAAGTCACTGGGCGGCTTGGAACCTTCGGCGCAAAGAACGGATTCGTCTTCGCAACAGTTCATAATATCCAATGCAATACGCCGGTTGAAAATGTACTGGCAATGTTCGAGGCGCTCGGTAGAAAAGTCTGAGGAGAGGGACACTATATGAGAGACAGAAGAATATCGCACAAAGCAGGCATAACAGCCTGGTCAATCGCCCTGGTTTTGATTCTTGGCGCTGATATTGCGTTGTGTACGGAGCGCCCCAGCCCGAGGCGCGTAATCAGCCTCGACGGGATATGGGAAATCGCCGAAGGTGACGTGGACTCTGTGCCGGAGGAATTTCAGCATAAAGTACCGGTGCCCGGACTGGTTGATATGGCCGAGCCTGCCTTCGAAGAAGTCGGCAAGAAGAGCGAGAAGTGCCAGGCCTTCTGGTATCGCAGGACTTTCACTGTTGAAGGGCAAATTCCAGCCGTTGCAATCCTGAAGATACACAAGGCCAAATACGGCACGAAGGTCTGGCTGAACGGACAAGTTGTCGGCGAGCACCTGTCGTGCTTCACGCCGGCTTTGCTGGACGTAAAGAGATTCCTCAAGGCCGAAGGCGAGAAAAACGAGCTGATCGTGCGCGTCGGCGCCGACCGCGAGTCCCGGCCCACGGATGTGCCGAGCGGTTGGGATTTCGAAAAATATTTGTATATACCCGGCATTTATGATTCGGTTGAGCTGATTCTTACAGGCAAGCCGTATATAGTCAACGTGCAAACCGTCCCGGACATTGTGGCAGACAGTGTGAGGATCGTGACGGAAATGCAATGGCCGCAAAGATCGGGGCAGGCTTCGGTCTCATACGAAGTGACAGAAGTCACCACGGGCAGACTTGTCGGTGCAGTAAAGAGTTCCGGCATTGCTGTCTCTGCCGACGAGACGACTAAGCTGAACGTTGCTGTTCCAATAGAAGGCTGCAAGCTGTGGACTCCTGAAAGCCCTTTTCTGTATGAGCTAAAAGTAAGCACCGGCGCTGACATGTTGCTGACTCGCTTTGGGATGCGGTCATTCCGGTTTGACAAGGAAAGCGGCCGGGCGATTTTGAACGGCAAGCCGTACTTTATGAGAGGGACAAACGTCTGCGCATATCGCTTCTTCGAGGATGCCCAGCGTGGCGACAAACCGTGGCGGGAAGAATGGGTGCGCCGTCTCCATCGCAAATTCAAGGCAATGAACTGGAATTCGATTCGTTACTGTATCGGTTTTCCTCCGGAGATATGGTACGACATCGCCGACGAGGAAGGCTTTTTGATTCAGGATGAGTTTCCCATCTGGCTGCTCAGCAAGGCGCCGGAAAATCCCGCGAGTGAGAAGATAATCCCGGAATACACTGAGTGGATGCGCGAGCGCTGGAACCACCCGTGCGTGGTCATCTGGGACGCCCAGAATGAAAGCGTCACCGAGGAAACCGGCAAAGCTCTGCAGGCGGTGCGGCACCTGGATTTGTCGAATCGGCCATGGGATAACGGCTGGGCCGAGCCCCAGAGCGAAAGCGACTGCGTCGAGGCGCATCCGTATCTGTTCAGCAAAATCCAGTGGGGAAACGGCGAGTTTCACCTGTCGGACATGGCAAAGACATCCGGCAGCCCGTACCTCAGAGACGCCCAGAAAAAGTACAAAGTCCCGATCATAATCAACGAGTACGCCTGGCTGTGGCTCAACCGCGACGGCACGACAACCTGTCTGACGGACAAGATCTATGGCAGTCTGCTCGGGCCGAATTCCACCGTTGCTCAACGGCGACTGCTCTACGCCCGCTACCTGGCGGCCCTGACCGAATTCTGGCGGGCCCATCGTGAATGTGCCGGAGTGCTGCATTTTTGCGGCCTGGGTTATTCACGGCCGGGCGATAAGCCTCGACCCGAGGGCGGTGCGACGAGCGACCATTTCATCGACTTGGAAAAGCTCACCTTCGAGCCCGGTTTCGAGCAGTATGTCAGTGACGCCTTTTCTCCGGTTGGATTGATGATTGATTTTTGGGCCGAACAGCTCGCTGCCGACGCGCCGCAGAAGTTCGACGTTGTCGTCATAAACGACCTCTATAGCGACTGGGCGGGAGTTGTGCGTTTGTACATCGTGCGCGACGGCCGGGTCGTCGCCGAGCAGTCGAAGAATTGCACCGTTGCAGGTCTCGGTCGAGAAGTTTTGTCGTTCAGCCTGACGGCCCCTGAGGATGCCGGAGAATATCAGCTCATTGCAGAATTGGCCGGGGCAAATAATGCCGTGGTGAGGAGCCTGCGGGATTTCAAAGTCATCCGGCCGTAATAAAGTAGGCGAAAGAAGTTCGCCTTGCTCTGTTTGATTGAAGAAGGAGATGAGACAATGGCTACTTCCCTCAGCACGCGTCGCGGCTTTCTCAAAGCAATGGGTTTTTTCGCCTCGGCCCTTGCGATTTCCGGATGCACAAGAATCGGCAGGAGCTTACCGCACCGAGCTTCCACAGGAAGGCCCAACATTCTCTGGATTACGTGCGAAGACGTCAGTCCCTACCTGGGCTGCTACGGCGACACTTATGCAATAACTCCCAACATAGACAAGCTGGCGGGCGAGTCGGTTATGTACACAAGGGCGTTCGCAACCGCGCCGGTATGTGCGCCGTCGCGCTCATGCCTGATAACGGGAGTCTATGCGACTTCTACCGGGACACAGCATCTGCGCTCAGAGGTAAAGCTGCCTGGTAAGGTCAAGTGTTTTCCCGAGTATCTCAGGGCGGCGGGGTACTACTGTTCGAACAATTACAAGAAGGATTACAACTTCGTCGATGTGAACGTCTGGGACGAGTCGAGCCACGAAGCGCATTGGCGCAACCGCCTGGAGGGCCAACCGTTTTTCAGTGTGTTTAATTTTGTCTCCACACACCAGGGTCAGATCAACGGTTCCGACGAGCAGTTTTTCGAGACGTACGGATCGAAACTCTCGCCGCAGGAGCGTCACGATCCAGCGCGGATTTCTCTTCCGCCGTACTATCCCGACACTCCGTTCGTAAGAAAAATCTGGGCCCGCTACTACGACTTGATTACTTTCATGGATAAGCAGGTCGGGGATGTACTCGCGCAGCTCGAAGCCGACGGCTTGGCCGACAACACTATCGTATTTTTCTTCTCCGACCACGGTTTGGGCATCCCCCGGTTCAAGAGAACGCTCTACGATTCCGGGCTTCACGTTCCGCTGCTTGTTCGCTTCCCCGAACGATACGGAAACCTGTCGCCTCTCGGCGCGGGCGAGAAAACGGATGGTTTAGTCAGCTTTGTCGATTTTGCTCCGACCGTGTTGAATCTTGCAGGGCTGCCGATACCGGGTTATATGCAGGGCCACGCCTTCCTCGGCAGACGGGCGAGTGCGCCGCGAGAATATATCTTCGGCGCGTCCAGCCGGGTTGACGAGGCTTACGAGTTCTCGCGCTGCGTGCGTGACAAGCGCTACGAATACATTCGCAACTTTATGCCGCATTTGCCGTATATCCAGCCAAGTGAATATCCGGACAGGGCGGAGATCATGCAGGAATTGCGGCGAGCCGCCGCAGAAGAGGTTCTCTCGAAAGCTCAGAGGCAGCTCTGGGAGCCGACCAAGCCGGTCGAGGAACTCTACGATACGCTCGCCGACCCACACGAAATGGAGAACCTGGTAGATTCTCCCGAGCACCAGAGGGTCCTTGAAAGGCTGCGCACGGTGCTGCGCCAGTGGATGCTCCAGACTCACGATACAGGTTTGCTGCCGGAGGCGGAGATGCACATTCGCGCCGAAGGGTCAACGCCGTATGAGACGGCGGCAGACGTCCGCAAGTATCCTCAACGGCGTATCCTCGCTGCCGCCGAGCTGGTAGGGAAAGGGCCGGACGATATTCCAGCGATGGTTGAGTTGTTGAGCGATCCGGACAGTGCTGCTCGCTACTGGGCGGCGGTGGCCCTAAGCGCCCTCGGCTCGGCCGCAGCGCCTGCCGCCGACGCGCTGAAACCGCTATTGCGGGATCCGAGCCCGAATGTTCGTTTCGCCGCTGCGGGGGCATTGTGCAAGCTGGATTTGTGCGATGATGCTCTGGGCGTGCTGGCCGAAGGCCTGGCCGATGAGCGAGAGGAGACGGTCCTTTATGCTGCACGGGAGCTACAGAGTATCGGCGATAAAGCCTGTCCGATTGCACAGCAAATGAAGGATGCCCAGGCAAGATATAAGGCAGCCGATGGGACGTACAAGAACGAGAATCACGCGATGTTTATTGACTGGGCGCTGAAATACGCCTTGGCGAATTGCGGGCAGTAACGAAACGTCAATTTGGAATTGATGCGTTGACATTTGATATGGCTAATGAGCTTATGAACGAAGAACAAAGTAACCTGGGCTCACCCGGATATGTGTTACTCGTGTGTCTTGTGGCCGCCCTGGGGGGGCTTCTGTTCGGCTATGACACGGGGGTCATTAACGGAGCGATAGGCCCTCTGAAAGCACATTTTTCGCTTAACGCCAACCAGCAAGGCTGGGCGACCGGCTGCGCGCTGGTTGGCTGCGCCCTCGGGGCTGCTGCTGCAGGAGTGTTCAGCGACCGACTGGGACGCAAGCGAGTGCTCATCGTCTCGGCGATTTTGTTTTTCGTCTCTGCGGTCGGCACGGCCCTGCCGCGGGATGTCGCAACTTTCATTATCTTTCGAATAATAGGCGGCGTAGGCGTCGGGGCGGCGTCGATGTCTTCGCCGATGTATATTGCGGAGATATCGCCGGCAAGGATTCGCGGCCGGCTGGTTTCGGTCAATCAGTTTGCGATAGTTACGGGTTTTCTGGTCGTTTATTTTGTGAATTACTTTATCGCCCTGCAGGGCGATTCGGCATGGAACGAGCAAGCAGGCTGGCGGTGGATGTTCGGCTCGGAGGCGCTGCCGGCTCTGCTGCTGCTGGTTCTGCTCTTTTTCGTGCCGGAATCCCCGCGCTGGCTGACGAAACAGGGCCGCGGCGACGAGGCGCTGGCGATTCTTGCGCGTGTGGACGGCAGTAATTACGCCAAAACCGAGCTTGCGGAGATTAAGGATGCTATTGCCCACGAGAGCGGGTCGCTGAAGCAACTGTTTCAACCCGGCATGAAAATCGTGTTGGTGATGGGTATCGTGTTGGCGGTGTTGCAGCAGGTTACGGGGATCAACGTTTTCCTTTACTTCGGGACTGAGATATTCAAGAAGATGGGTTCGGAAACGAACGCCGCACTTCTTCAAACGGTGATAGTGGGAGCGGTAAATCTGAGTTTTACCGTTGTCGCGATCTGGATGGTGGATCGGCTGGGCCGCAGGCCGTTGATGATGATCGGCTCTGCCGGGATGGGTATTTCCCTGCTGGCGATGGGACTGGCGGCCTACTGTCTGAAGACCGAACTTTGGGTCATGGCGTTCATCCTCGGCTATATCGCCTGTTTTGCCCTTTCGGTCGGCCCGGTGACATGGGTGATTCTGTCGGAGATTTTCCCCACGCGCATTCGCGGCAGAGCAATGGCAATAGCGACAGTGTGTCTTTGGGTGGCTAACTACATCGTCTCGCAGACGTTTCCGATGATGGACTCCGATCCGTGGCTAATCGATAAGTTTCATCACGCGTTTCCGTTCTGGCTGTACGGCGTATTCTGTGTCGTCCTGCTGGTATTCGTCTGGCGATTTGTGCCGGAGACAAAGGGCAAGACGCTGGAAGAGATAGAAAGGCACTGGATGACAAGAGGAAATTCTAATATCTAAGCCCGAAATCCTCCTTACGGAGGAGTTAGAATTTACAAATTAGAATTTTTTGACATGGATATGAGCTTTCCGCAACGAATGACTGTTCAGAGCCACACGATTACCGTCGTGCCGCGATACGCCGAGACGGACAAGGGCGGGGTGGTTCATCACAGCGTCTATCCGGTCTGGTTCGAGATGGGGCGCACGGAGCTGCTGCGCGCGAACGGCGTGGCGTACAAAGACCTTGAAAAAGCCGGCATCTTCTTTGTCGTGGCCCGGCTTAATATCACGTATCGCCGGCCCGCACTGTACGATGAGAAGCTGGAGCTGGAGACGACCTGCTCGGCAGTTTCCGCCGGCAAAGTCGAGCATACCTACTGCCTCAGACACTGCGACAGCGGGATAGTAGCAGCCGAGGGCTCGAGCGTACTGGCCTGCGTCAGTAGCCAGGGCAAGGTCCGAAGGATACCCGAGTTCATGTATCCGGAGGAATGATCCGAGATTCTCATTACTTTCGGTGAAAATCGGGACGCTCTTGATAGTGTAGAGTTCATGCAGGCTGTTCAGATGCTGTCTATGAAGTCAAATAGGGACTGTTGGCTGAAAATAACATGTGTGATGAGCCGGGGGTTTTGTTAAAGGATTCGTATGACTTTGAAGATTCTACGAAATCGGATGCTGTGTTCCTGCATTTTGATACAAGTGTTCCTGGCAATATCCGGGAACGCACAACAGCCGTATCGTCCCGATTGGGAATCGTTGAAGAATATTCCCGTCCCTTCGTGGTTCGATGAAGCGAAGTTCGGCATCTTCATCCATTGGGGGCCGCAGGCCGTCTGCGAATCAAACGACCTTCGCCTGGACCCACCGGAGTTTGGGTACAAGGACGTCGTCCCTCTGTTCAAAGCAGAGCATTGGGATTCCGATGCCTGGGCGGAACTCTTTCACGAAGCTGGTGCTCGCTACGTGATCCTGACCGGCGAACATCATGACGGTTATGCCTTGTGGGCGTCACAGTTGACCGAGTGGTGCGCGACTAAGATAGGCCCTAAGCGTGATTTGGTGGGAGAGTTGGCCGTGGCCTGCCGTGCGCGCGGTCTGCGTTTTGCGCCGTCCTACCATCGCGAGCGGCATAATGGTTTCTTTGCCACCGCGACCACCCGGTTTCTGGTGGATGCCAGGCCGCGTCCGGAAATCGCCAGGGAGATTGCGCGAATGCCGGAGGCGGCGAGCCTCTACGGCCCCTTCACAGTCAACGATGCGTATATCGCCGATTACGTTGCCCGCTGGCAGGAGATTCAGCGCAAGTATGAACCGGACTTCATGTGGATCGACGATATCCCCCTGTATTATCACCCCGACGCGAATCACCCGCAGGCCCGGAAGTTCACCGAAGCCCTCAAGGGAATGATCGCCGATTATTTCAACGACGCAGCAGCTCGGGGCCGGGAGGTGTACCTTAACAATAAAGGTCGCAGCCAACCGAACTGGCCTTTGGGTGTAGGCTGTCGCTCGTGGGATCGTTCGCAGTTCGACGAGATCGGACCCAAGTTTCAGTGTCCGATGACCATGGGGCATAGCTGGTATTACCGCAATGACGAGGACCGAGCGGATTCCTATAAGTCCGCGACGGAGCTGATTCACATATTGGTGGATGTCGTCAGCAAGAACGGTAACCTGTTGCTGAACATCGGGCCAAAGGCTGACGGCACCATCCCTGCGGGCCAACGCCGCCGACTGCTCGAGATGGGCGAGTGGCTTGCCACGAATGGGCAGGCGATTTACGGGACGCGGCCATGGAAGACGCACGGTGAAGGGGACGTTCGCTTCACAGCCAAAGGTTGTGTGCTTTACGCAGTGTTTCTGAAAGAACCCTCGCCGACGTGCACAGTTCCATCAACAAAGGGATGGCAAGCTTCCGATGTCAAGGCTGTTACCTTGTTGGGCGATGGTGAGTTGGCGTGGTCGGTTGGCCGAGACGGGCTGAATATTCGCATGCCGGCGGATCTCAAAGGCAAACATGCCTTTGTTGTCAGGATCGAATGCTCGAGGCGGGTCTGCGACTTGCCCGCGTTCTGACTGGAGTTATCAGGTAAAGTTCATTTTAAGTGTACAATGTCAAATTGATACTCTGAAATCCTCTTTTGCCGGTTTTCGATTGACAATCGGCGGCCGACAGTCGAAAATCGGCTCATGGTCTGCGACAAGAAAGAAAACTGCGGTCTGTTCGGCATCTTCGGCGACGATGAGGCGGTGCAGAAGACTTATTTCGGGCTGCACAGCCTTCAGCACAGGGGGCAGGAATCGGCGGGTATCGCTTCCAGCGACGGTGACTGTCTCCAGTGCTATACGGGCATGGGTACTGTCCGCCGGGTCTTCCGTTCGGGCACGGAGATATTTGAAAAATTAGCCAATCCGATGGCAATCGGTCACGTGCGGTATTCGACGACGGGCGCCAGCACAGCGGTGAACAGCCAGCCGCTCCTGGCCGAGTACTCTCGCGGGCAGGTGGCGGTCGCTCACAACGGCAATCTGATAAATGCGTCGCTTCTGCGCGACGAGTACGAGGCGTACGGCAGCATCTTCAAATCGACGAACGATACGGAAGTGATTATTCATCTGATCGCCAAGCCGACGCACGTGAGCAAGCCCGACCCCCTGGCGCATGTGTTGAACCATCTGCAGGGGGCGTACAGCCTGTTGTTTCTTTTTGCAGACCGGATCGAAGCGGCCCGTGACCCGTGCGGCATCAGGCCTCTGTGCATCGGGCAGACTGAAAACGGCGCTTATGTCGTCGCCAGCGAAACGTGTGCTTTCGACGCCGCGGGGGCGCAGTTCGTCCGCGAGGTCGAGCCGGGCGAAATCGTCAGGCTGGACAAGAATGGCCTATCGGGCAGGTTCTTCGTCACGCCCGGCACAGTGACGCCGGCGCACTGTATCTTCGAGCATGTTTATTTCGCCAAGCAGAACAGCTTTATTTTTGGCGAGAATGTTCACGAGTTCAGGAAGAAAGTCGGAAGACGGCTCGCAGTGGAACATCCCGTCGATGCCGACGTGGTGATACCCGTGCCGGATTCGGGTACGTCGGCGGCGATAGGATACGCCGAGCAGGGCGGGATACCTTTCGATATGGGAATGGTCAGGAGCCACTACGTCGGCAGGACGTTCATTTCGCCGGACCAGGCATCGAGAGAGCTGGAGGTAAAACTCAAGCTGGCGGTAGTAAACGAAGTCGTGACAGGCAAACGCATCGTGGTGGTGGACGACTCGATAGTCCGCGGCACAACGACCAGGGGCAAGATCCGAACGCTGCGCCAGGCCGGCGCAAAAGAAATTCACATGCGCGTTAGCTGTCCCCCGATAAGGTTTCCCTGTTTTTACGGCATCGATTTCCCCACCAAGGAAGAACTGCTGGCAAACAACCGCAATTTAGAGCAAATCAGGGACTTCCTTGAAGTTGACAGTATAGGCTATGTGTCGCTGGACGGGCTTCTGGACTGTGCGACGCTGCCGGCGGACCACTATTGCACCGCCTGCTGGAGCGGCAGTTACAGAATACCGACGGATATAGCAGTCAACAAGTTCGCCCTGGAACGATATCAATTGCACATGTTTGACAATACAGAATAGAATCGAGACCGATTTGGCCCGATAAGGGCCGGTGAGGAAATCTTCAACCCCAGTGACAGTATTAACGAATGAGCAAGTACATCAGCTACGAAGAGTCCGGTGTAAGTATCGAGGCCAACGATGAAATGGTCGGGCAGATATACTCGGCCGTTGCCAGCACGTTCGGGCCGCGCGTAATAGAATTGCGAAACGGCTTTGCCGGCATGTTTCGGCTGGACTACGACGAGAAACTCTTCAAAAGAAACTACAAGAACCCGGTCCTCGTGGCCTGCACCGACGGCGTGGGCAGCAAGGTCCAGTTGGCGGCCGAGATAAAGAAATTTGACACCGTCGGCATCGACTTGGTGGCGATGAGCGTTAACGATATGCTCGTGCAGGGCGCAGAGCCGCTGTTCTTCCTGGACTATCTTGCGGTCCACAAGCTTCAGCCGCCGATGATAGCCGAGCTTGTAAAGGGCGTCGCCGCGGGTTGTCGCGAAGCCGACTGTGCCCTGATCGGGGGAGAGACCGCGGAAATGCCGGATACTTATGCACCGGGCGATTTTGATATGGCCGGATTCGCGGTCGGGGTCGTCGAGCGCAAAAAAATCATCGCGGGCGAAACGGTAAGCAAGGGCGATGTAATTCTCGGTCTTGCTTCCTCCGGGATCCACAGCAACGGCTATACGCTCGTTCGTAATGTCTGTTTCAAGAAAGCCGGGCTCAAAATGACCGATGTGTTGGATGAGCTTGGCGGTGCCGTATTAGGCGACGTGCTCCTGGAGCCGACCAGAATCTACGTCAGGCCTGTGATAAAACTGCTCTGGCAGTACAAAGTCAAAAAGGTCGTCCATGCAATGGCGCACATTACCGGCGGGGGACTGGTCGGGAACATCCCGCGAGTCCTGCCGAAAAACTGCAACGCAGTCATAAAAAAATCAAGCTGGCCGAAACCGGAGATATTCACGTTTCTGCAGAATACCGGCCCTGTGGAGGAGGAGGAGATGTACCGGGTCTTCAACATGGGGATAGGGTATGTGCTCATAGTGGCCGAGGATTTCGCCGATTCGATCGCCGGTAAGCTGGGAAAATACGGCCAGACGGTTTACAGGATAGGCAGAATAGCCGCGGGGACCGGCCAGGTGGTGCTCAAATAAGGGGCGGATTATAACAACGCGGATTCGCCAGTTTCTCTCGTGAGCGGCAGATTGACAAAAAACTCCAGCCGAAATCGTGAGCCTTTCGGGACCCTCGTCAGGCCGGGACTGGGCAGGTTTGCCCTGGCGGCTTTGGTGTATTTTGCCTTTGCCGTATATCTGTATCGGCCGTACTTCCAGAACTTTCAGACGGTTCATTACCTTCGCGTGGTAAATACGTCTTTGGCTTCTTTGGGTTGTTATCTGCTCAGCCGGCGATGGGTGGCCGGATTTATCCCATCTCTTTTTGCCGGAGCCATCTACGGCTTCGGCCCGCTCGCACTCGGGTTTGCTACCAAGTCTCACGCTGCGGCCGGCGTTCTGGTCGCCGCCATACCGTGGCTTTTCTGTCCGGCGGCATTTGCCCGCAAGACCAGGTGGCGCCGGCTCGGCATTCCGCTGTCGATTCTGCCTGCGGTGGCGATAGTTGTGTTCTTCCAGGCGTCCTTGCGCTTTCATTTCTTCCCGGTCCCGATACAGCTCAAATTACATTCGGGCGATCTAATCGGCCTGCTGACTCCGCTGATAGCGGCCAGGCGCAAGATGACTCTGGTCGGCTTTTATCATGTCCCGACAGGGGCGATTGTTATGGGCCTGGCGATGCTCGTGATGGCTCGTCGATACGCCGTAATGGCGATATTTGCCGTCGCTGCGATATTGGCCTTTGCCGATTCCGCGTTCGGCGTAAGCCCAATTGTGTGGTTACTCGTCGCCGTGCTGTGCTGCTCGATACTCGCAGGCGCAGGGATGCAGGGGCTGATCTGTGCCGGATTCGGCGATAAGAAGTGGATTTTGTTCACGGCGGCCGTCTCGGCCGCGCTTGCCATCGCTGCACTATTACTGGCTACTGAATGTTTTCAGGTATTTCTGGCATTGGGGCACGGATATGGCAAGCTCCTTACCGAGGCGGCCACAATGTATGTACTCGGTGCGATCACACTTTTGATTCTCTTCTTTATAGTGCGTGCGAAATTGAGACTGAGCTTACTGCGGCAACTTCTGCTTTGCGGAGCAATGGCGCTGGATATATTCCTCGGCGCCACATTCATTATCGATGAGATTCTTTGAGCAGATACTTTGCGCCCGGATCGTCAGAAAGTCTCGCGTTCGACCTGGCCGAGGTAGAACCGGCCGTCGTTGCGCATGAAACTTATAATTGCATCGAACTGCTGGTCTATGAACCGCGCGTCGTTGCTGACTATTGCAAGTGCGATGACCGCACTCGTCTTACTGTCCTGCCGATCGACTTCGGCGATTGAAATATTGAACCTGCTCTTGAGCCGCCCGATGAGGCTTTTGATGATGCTCCTCTTTCCTTTGAGCGAGGTTATCCCCTGCATCGACAAATTTGCTGTCATCACGCCGACAATCATTGCTGTCTGACCCTGAGCCTCACAATCGACAATTTACAGTTTTTTTGGGACCCACGTGTTGATTCTCATATCTTGAAGTCTTCGCGTCAAGAATTAACCGCAGAGAACGCCGAGAACGCGCCTATTTACCGCAGAGACCGCAGAGAGCGCCGAGAAAGACAATAATTCAAAAAGCTCTGCGATCTCCGCGTTCTCTGCGGTTAAATCGATAAGCTGCGGGCTCGGCGGTAATAAGGAAAGGCAGGAGCGATTGTGCTAAAGTGCCCCCGGAAACGGGCCGATGTCGCTAATGCCGCAGGTAATCTAAGGCCGGGAGGGAGCGGCGGCCTTGGGTAGCGGGCAGTACAAAAGCCTCGATAATGAAAGGCAGGAGAAGTATGACAAGTCAGGCAAACGGATCGATGCCGAAATCTCACAAGCCAACCACTTCCTCCACGGCAGAAAACACCGGTTCATTAGCCCCGCTTGACGCCGTCAAATCCGAACGCCAGAACCGGGCATGGAACACCATGAAATGGTTCAAGGGTGTTCCCATGAACGAAATTGAATTTTATGCCCGTTTTGAAGCAATGCCTATCGAAGATGCCACTTTCCTGAAGTCCTTCTATAACATCAGCGACGACTGGGACCTGTTCCGCATGATCTGCAAATTCTGGAATATCAGGGTATCAGACGTGCGCCCCCGAGCCGGCGCCACGGTCTGAGAAAATACACCCTCGCCGTTCGGCAATTCCACGAGCCGCCTTCCCTCACACCTGCTCGCGAGTCGTCCACCCTTATGTTTTGCCTGTCTATTTCCACATTTTCCCGGTAGAACCCTGAGCACAAACCGTTATAGTATTATTGTTGATAGATTCTGTTGGAACGGGCATCTCCATGTATCCCGCGACCGACAGCAGGAGCTGACGATGACCATACGAAAAAAATTGTTGATTCTGCTGCTCAGCATTTCTCTTATTCCATTGGTATCATACTTTGTTTTCAATATCTCATTTTCGCGAATTGCAAGGAATCGCGTTCAAAGGACTCTGCGGTCGGCCGTAGAAGACAGGGCCTATGATACACTGGTTCAGACCGTTAAGAACTATGAGGAGAGGCTCAAACTTTCGCGTCAGGCGGTTCGGTTCGGCGTGCGCCACTATGCCGATCAGGTCCAACAAAACCTCTGGTCGATCAGCGTGGGCAGAGAAAGGCCGGCTTCAGGCCGTCTTACCATGCGCCAGCAGTCGGAAGAGATATCAACCGAAGCTGAGAAAAAATACAAATTCGTGAGTCCCTCAGGCAACAAAGAGCAGGCGGTGGATTTTGAATCACAGCTTGTTCGCTCCGGACAGGGCGCATCTGAAAATCCCCTGGAGTCGAAATCTGCACAACTGGCCAGGACGTGCAGGAACATCTACACTATCAACCCCGACTCTATACTGTGGATATACACCATCCTGGCAGACGGCTCTGTTGCTCTGTACCCTTCTCCCGGCACGTGGCCGTATGGGCCGGAGTATGATTTGCGCCAAGAGCCGTGGTACGTCAACGCAGAAAGTCGCAACCAGCCAATCCCGACTCCCCGCATCGAACCGCTGACAGGCAAGACTGTCATGACCACAGCCATTCCGCTCTTCGAGCAGGATAATGCTTTTGCCGGAGTGGTGGCAATGGATATCGACCTCTCAGGCATGTTGGACAGAATGGAAATCCCGGAACAATGGCAGAAAGGGGCTTGGAAGCTCCTCATACGACTGCCGCGACGACAGGGGTCGGGGGCCGATGGAGCCGAAGTTGTCTGTTGCACCACATTCCTGCAGAGCCGAAAAGGCCCCGGCGGCCCCTCGACGCTTCTGGATGTATGCAGTCCCCAGGATGCTGCGAAGATGATTAGCGATTCCCGCCGTGGAAACGTGGGCTTCATACGTCGGCCCTACGACGGCGTTGATTCCGTGTGGGTTTACGGCTCTTCCGAAGGCGGAGGCGCATTTCCCATTCTGGTGGTGCCCTACAAGCGAATCACCGAACAGGCGGAGAACGCTCAGCAGATGCTCTTCCGGGACAACGTCCGTGCTATGCAGGCGGCTACCGTCCTGATTTTCGTGGCAATCGTGGCGGCCGTAGTCCTTGCTGTTATGCGGGCCCGTAATGTGACGGTGCCTATTACCCATCTCGCCGATGCCGCCGGCAGGCTGGCCCAGGGTGATTTTGACGTCAAGGTAAACATCACTACCAAAGATGAACTCCAGTGGCTTGGTGACGTTTTTAATAAGGTCGGACCGAGACTCCAGGAACGCCAGAAGATCAAGCAGTCTCTGGAATTGGCCCGACAGATACAGCAGCATTTTCTGCCGAGGCGAAACCCTGAACTCGACAACTTTGAGCTTGCCGCAATTTGCAGGTACTGCGATGAGACCGGCGGCGACTATTACGACTTGTTCGATCTGCGAAGCGCCGCCCCTGGGCGAATCGGCCTGGTAATTGGTGACGTCTCCGGACACGGCATCCCGGCCGCAATGCTCATGATTTCAGCCGGCAGCATTTTGCGAAACAATGCCCCGCTTCACGGCGACGACCTGTCTGCGGCCGTCTCCGAGCTGAACGCCCACCTCGTGAAGAACTCCGAGTCCGGCAAATTCATGACGCTCTTCTACGGCCTGCTCAACGATGGCAGCAGGACCCTGTTATGGACATCTGCCGGTCACGACCCCGCTATCTGGTATCATGCCCAATCCGCTGAATTCACCGAGCTTCAAAACACCGGGATGCCTCTGGGTATTATGGACGATGCGCAATTCGACCGGGAAGGCCCCGTTACTTTGAAGGCGGACGATATTGTTCTCGTAGGGACCGACGGCATCTGGGAAGCACGCAATCCCGACGAGAAGATGTACGGCAAGGAACGCCTCATCGATTTGATAAGGGCGCATAAGAACGAATCCGCTGATAAAATTGCTTCATCCGTTGTTCAGTCGGTTTTGGATTTTTGTTCCGGCGTCCCTCAAACAGATGATATCACTTTACTTGTAATCAAGTGCATACGTTGACCTGGATGTGGGGCACAGAGGCAGCTCAGGCTACATCGGGATAGTAGAGAGCCACCGCCGGAAGATCATTGCTTATGGAGCGGACAAGTTCGATCCTGGGAGATAACCGCTTTTTGCGGGAGACTACTCTTCCGGCAGGTTTGCCAGGTCGGCGTCGGAGCCGGCGACCATCAGGACGTCGTTCTGATAGATTATAGTGCTGGGCATAGGAACGTTGATGATCTTGCCTTTTTCCTCTTTCCTTTCCTTGCTGTCTTCGTCCCGCTTTATCAAGACAAGATTGATGTTATACTTCTGCCTAAGTTGCAGTTCCATGACCGTCTTGCCGTCGAAACTCGGCGGCGCTTTTATGCGAGCGAGGCTGTAGCCCGGTGCAAAGTCTATCTTCTCACCGACCTGAGGTGCGATAAGCTTGTAGGCCCATCGTTCGGCCGATTCGATCTCAGGGTAGATTACTTCAGTAGCTCCGATCTTCGAAAAGACCTCGCCGGCAATTAAGTCCTCGGCCCTGGCGTATATTTGCTTGATTCCCATCTGCCGCAGATTCACGACCGTCAGGACTGCGGATTCGAAACCGCGTCCGGTACCCTGTCCAATTCCGATTATGGCGACGTCCACCTTGTCGACGCCCTGCGCCTTTAGCGCCTCTTCGTCGGTGCTGTCGAGCCTGACGGCGTGGCTGACCTGGTCCGTGATCAGTTCGATTTCCTCGCGGTTTCTGTCGATGGCAATGACCTCAGCGCCGCTCATCGCAAGGGCGATAGCCAGCTTCTTGCCGAACCGTCCTAATCCTATTACAGCAAACCGCCTCATCGTATTCGCTCCAGTTTACCGCCGAGACCGCCGAGGACGCAGAGATTTATGAATTATTCTCTTTCTCGGCGTTCTCCGCGTTCTCCGCGGTTAAATTGATACTTCAGTTCTTTCTTAGCCTACAATGACAGCTTCATCCGGGTAATTATATCGAGCCGGCTTCAGGTTAAACGTCAGGGTCGCCAACAGCGTCAACGGCCCAAGCCTGCCGATAAGCATGGTAGCAATGATAATCAATTTCCCGGCGGTTGTCAAAAAAGGCGTTACTCCCATTGTCAATCCGACCGTGCCGAGGGCCGAAGCGGCCTCGAACATGATATCCGACATGGTAAAGCCGCTTGAGTTTTCGCTTATACTCAGCGCCAGCGTGACAGCGAACAGGACCACCATGAAAAGCAGCGTAACAGTTACGGCTCTGCCGACAACGACTACTCTGATGGAGCGTCTGAACAACTCTACCTCCTGACGTTTGCGCAGCGCCGCAAAGGCGGCCATTATGATAACCGCCAGTGTCACGGTCTTGATTCCGCCGGCAGTCGAGCCGGGCGAGCCGCCGATGAACATCAGCAGTATCAAAACAAATTTGCTCGAAGCCGACATCGCCGATATATCGACCGTGTTGAATCCCGCGGTCCTGGCCGTAATTGACTGAAACAGGGCGCCGAGTACGTCGGTTTTCGCCGTGGAGACATCGCCACTGGCATAGCGCTCGAACAGCAGAATCGCCAACATACCAAACACGACAAGGCATCCACTTGCGGTCAGGACGATCTTGGTTTGCAGCCGCATCCTTTTCGGCATCTCCATCGAGAACCTGTATTGCTTGTAAAGCGACTTCTTGATAAACCGTTTCATCCTGTCGGCCGCGATGTTTGTGAGGTCGTAGAGCACGCTGAAACCGAGCCCGCCGAGGATTATGAGCGGACATGCCACAAGGT
Organism: Planctomycetota bacterium; assembly: GCA_043820045.1. Lineage (GTDB taxonomy): Bacteria > Planctomycetota > Phycisphaerae > Sedimentisphaerales > Anaerobacaceae > JBDREF01. The sequence continues at coordinate 33,663 of JBDREF010000192.1, forward strand.
AAACCTGCCAGCTCCGGCTGTACTCGATAAAGCTTGTGTTGCACAGGCTGAAGCCTGCGTTACAGAAGGAACTGATCGAATGGAAGATGCTGCAGAACCAGCGGTGTTGCATGCTGGGCGACCACATTCCGAAAAGGCCGAGCGCGCCGAGAGCTTCGATAAGGATCGTCCCGATGAAAATGAAAGCTATCATATTGCCGATCCGGCTGAGCGTACGGGTGCTGAGCAGGTCCTGCATGGCCACAGACTCGCGCACGCTCAATGCCTGGCCCAGGAGCAGGGCGAAAACCGCACCGAACACCACTATCCCCAGGCCGCCAAGCTGAATCAGCGTGAGGATTACCACCTGCCCCATCAGGCTGAAATCCTGCCCCGTGTCTTTAACGATAAGGCCGGTGACACAGGTCGCGCTGGTGGCCGTAAACAGGGCGTCCACGAAGCTCAGGGTTTCTTTGTCCCGGGCGGATGCCGCAGGCAGCGCCAGAAGCCCGGCACCGGAAATTATCAGAACGAGGAAGCTTGCTATCAGGGTTTGCGTTGGATTCTTGCCGGAGGCCGCTAAATTAACGCTGGTTCGGCAAAGCTTCGAGACCACCTGTACGACTAGATAGACGCCTACCGCAAAGTGCCGGACTATCGAAGCCTCCTCGCTGCCGGGGTCGAATTGGCGTCCGACTACCAGGAAAGCAATTCCGAGCCCGAGCAGAAGCGGAACCTCGAACCAGTTGCCCCTCCAGAATTCGGCCTTCGAGACGGCGTTAAACTGCCGAATGATTTTTTCAGCGACAAAGACACAAAGCAGAATGACCTGAACGGTGTACAGTATCCAGGCCGGAAGCAGGGGGCTGTCGAAACCGAAAAGTAGAACGAAAGACGCAACTACCAGGGCCGCCGCCATGGCGTTAACGCCAATCAATGTCCTCTCCAAACGCTTGTTCTTACAATGTATCTGCATAAATCAGTTTTCTATCATGGAACCTAGACAGACGATTGTAATTCTAATATTGGGAATCGTAAATCTAAAACCGCAGAATCGCTTCAGGCGATATCGGCCAGCCCAAGTGCGTCACCGAACTTGGCCAGCAGCGCTCGTCTTATGTTCTTATGTTCAGCCCTTGTAAGCATCGGGTCTTCACAGACCAGCTCGAACGCATTTTTTCTTGCCATGACCAGCAAATCGTAATCGTCCACGATATTCGCAATCTTAAGATCCGGCAGGCCGTGTTGTCGCGTGCTGAACATCTCTCCCGGCCCGCGAAGCCGCAGATCCTGCTCCGCTATCTCGAAGCCGTCATTGCTTCTGGTCATGATATCGAGTCTGCTCTGGGCCGTCTCGTTTTCGGTCTCTGCGAACAACAGGCAATAAGATTTGGCGTCTGACCTGCCAATACGGCCTCTAAGCTGGTGCAACTGTGCCAGGCCAAATCTGTCCGCCGCCTCTATGACCATTATCGTAGCATTCGGGACGTCCACGCCGACCTCTACGACAACTGTCGAGACGAGCGCATCAATTTTTCCCTTTCTAAACTGCGACATAATCTGCTGTTTTTTCGCGGATGGCATCTGGCCGTGCAGAAGCTCAACTGTAAACTCCGGGAAGACTCTTTTTGAAAGCTGCTCCCATTCGTCAATAGCTGCCTTGACGTCGCCTGCCTGCTCGACCGCGGTAATCCGGGGGTAGACAAAATACGCCTGCTTTTTTGCTTTCAGCCTTTCGCGGATAAAATCGTATGCCTTCTGCCGGTCGTGCGGGCTGACCCAGCGCGTGATGACGGCGCCTCTGCCCGGCGGCGAGTGCGTGATGATGGAAACATCCAGATCGCCGAAGGCGGTCATTGCCAGCGTCCGGGGGATTGGCGTTGCCGTCATGACCAGGCAATGAGGCGTGTTTTGTTTGCGCAACTGCGCCCTCTGAGCCACTCCAAATTTATGTTGCTCGTCGATTACGACCAGGCCCAGCTTTCGAAATTCTATGTCGGCCTGCAACAATGCCACCGTTCCGACAACTATATCGGTCTCGCCGGATTTGACGGCCCGCAGGACCTCATTTCTCTTCTTGCCGGTCAGACCCCCTGTTATCAGTATCCGACCGACGTTGCTGTTCTTCAGGTATCTTTCGATGCTCAGAAAGTGCTGGCCTGCCAGGATCTCCGTTGGCGCCATGATCGCAGCTTGCATCTTGTTGGCTACGGCCAGCAGGGCGGCATACAGCGCCACGACCGTCTTGCCCGAGCCGACGTCACCCTGCAAAAGCCGGTTCATGGGCTTGGTTTTTCCCATGTCGGCGGCAATTTCAGAAATGCACGTGTTCTGATCTTCGGTGAGCAGGAACGGAAATCGCTTTCTGATTCTGCTGTCGATTTCGTCGGTGCAGACACATGGAACAGCCGTTGAGAAATTCTGGACCTTGTACCTGCGAAGTGCCAATCCCAATTGCATCAGGAACAGTTCGTCATACTTCAACCTGCGTTTTGCCTGCGTCAACTTTTCCTCGTCCGGCGGAAGATGTATCCATCGAAATGCGTCCTTCCTGACGATAAGATTTGTCCGTTTGAGGAAGCTTTTGTCGTAAAACTCCGGCACGAGTTGATCGGCTGCATCGTGCACTCGGGCGATTATCTTCTTGATCTGGGTGCTGCTCAGGCCTTTGCACGCTGGATAAACTCCGCCGCTGAAATACTCCGTCGAAAGCGGATGTTCCTCATCGAGCACGAAAAACTTCGGATTGGTCAATTGTAGCTGATGCTTGTACACGGCCACTTTGCCCGATGCCATAATGATCTGGCCCGGCTCCAATTGATTGCGAAGAAATCCGCCGTGAAACCACACGATCCGGCACACTCCCGAAGCATCGCTTATCATGGCTTCGAAAACGGGCTGCCTGCGATAGCTTTGATAGTCTATCGATTCGACCATGCCGATAACCGTGACCTTATGGCCTGGCTTGACTTGATTTATTTTGACCGACTCCGGCACGAAGTTCCAGTCACGCGGGAAATACTCCAGCAGGTCGCCGACGGTCTCGACGCCAAGTTGCGCAAACGTCTTCGCCCTTGCCGGCCCCACGCCTTTGACATATTGCACCGGCATGGACAAATCAAACCTGGTCTGCGATTTCTCGTCTGTCTTTGTCATCGCTAACGTTTTATGTTAACCCTCGAAACCGTATTTGCCGCGCAGCTTGACGAACCGGACGTCGCAGATTGCCCTCTCGAAGAATTTGTCTGCTCTCTTTTCGCAGACAATCAGTTCTTGTACTCCCGTATAGCCCACGGGTGCGACTATCAAACCGCCGTCGGCAAGTTGTCCCGACACCGGCTTGGGTATCTGCGGCACCGCGGCGGTGATCATAATCCTGTCGAAATAGCCCGATGGCGGCAGTCGGGACGTCGGCCAGCCGGCACTGCCGTCGCCTACATAGAACTCAACGTTGCCGATGCCCAACCGGCCCAAAACCGCTTGGGCCGACTGACTCAACTCGGCGAACCTCTCAACGGTATAGACCTTTTTCACGATCTTACTCAGAATCGCCGTCTGATACCCGCTGCCCGTGCCGATTTCGAGGACTTCGCAGCCTTCGTTTACCCTTAGCTCCTGAGTCATCAGGGCGACAATATACGGCTGAGAGATGGTCTGATCCATCCCGATGGGCAACGGGCCGTCGCTGTAGGCCTGTGACCGGTGGGAATCCGGCACAAACTCCTCTCTCGGAACCTCGGCCATCACGGCCAATACGCGAGGATCGCGAATATCCCGTCCCTTCAAATCCCACCTGAGCATACGCTCCCTGGCGGCGCCAAATTCACTTTTGTTATTCCGTCCAAGCATTGCTCTTCAAAAGAATTTCCGGTCAAAATATCAGTTTGACGGCTGCGGCGGCTGCTAAAATCTGCACGATGGTGGTAAATGTTTTCTGAGGTATTCTCTTCAGGAAGAAAATACCGGCCGCCGCCCCGATGGCAATGAACGGCAGCATCATCAGATTAAGTTTCACCGATTCAGCCGTCATCAAGTCCAGGTTCGTGCTAAAAGGCACCTTGAGCCAGTTGACAACGAAAAAGAACCACGCTCCCGTTCCCACGAATTCCACCTTCGGCAGTCGCATGGCCAGCAGGTAAATAACCATTATCGGTCCGGCGGCGTTGGCCATCATTGTTGTGACCCCTGCCATGAATCCGAGCGCTACTGCGAACCACCATTGCGCCGGCACGGGTGCATCTTCGCCCCTGGTCCTCGTGCGCCAGTAATTGACGCCGAGCATCACGAGGATTATCGCCCCGATGATCGGCCTGAGCTGCTGGTCGTTGACATGCTTCAATCCGAAGTAGCCTGCCGTAATCCCGGCGAAGGCGGCCGGAAGCAGACGCAGAACGTGACCCCATCTGGCGTTGCGCCTGTGGTACACGATAGCGAACAAATCCGCCAGAATCAGAATCCCGAGCAATACCCCTGTTGACTGGCGCGTCGAAAAAGACAACGCCATCAGGGGCACCGGCAGAATTCCGAGCCCGGGCACCCCGGTCTTGGCCGTCCCTACCATGACGGCACATAAAGCGATCACAACCCAGCCAAATAAGTCCAAATCCAATGGTTTTCATCCTGTATCTGAGTCTCTAATTCGTTGTTAAGGCTTCCAATCTCAGCAATCTATCGCTTTTGCGTTCTCTTTGCAATTGACAATTGAGAACCGATGGCAGAGAATGGCCGACGGTAGATAAGGGGTTCATGCAGAATAGGCTATATTCAAAGGAGACTGGAAATGAACGCCAGGAGACTTCTTTTTTACTCGATTGCAGTTCTCTTGGGCGGTTGTGTGCCTGTGATTTCGCTCCACTCGCTCTATACTGAAAAAGATGTGATGTTCGAGGAAAAGCTGCTCGGCGTCTGGGCGCAGGACAGTAATGAGACTACGTGGCAATTCACGCGAGCCGAGGAGCCCAACAATGCATACAAATTGATTTTCTCCGACGAGGAGGGCAAGAAGGGGTCATTTATTGCACATCTGGTGAAACTGCAAAACAGGCTATTCCTTGACGTTTACCCGAGCGAGCTGCCATGGGAGCCGAACGACCCCGACAAGATAGATTGGCCTTACAACTCTCTGTTCCTGATACCTGCTCATACGTTCCTGAAGATAGACTCCATAGAACCAACGTTGAAAATGCGCATAACGCTGGAATCGAAAATGGAGGAGCTGCTAAAGGAAAATCCGGGAGCCGTGAAACACACATTTGTCGGGGACAGGCTGGTTCTGACGGCATCGACAAAAGAGCTTCAGGCATTTATCCTCAAGTACGCCGATGACGCGAGGGTATTCACTGACGAAATCATCCTTGGCCGCGGGGAAACGGGATTATGACCGACAAAACAGAATTCAGACGTTATCTGGTGAACATTGACTCCATCGGCGCGCATCAGCTTTTTACCGATTGCCTGGTGATAGGCGCCGGCGTCGCGGGTCTGCGCGCCGCAATTGAAGCGGGCGAGCACCGCAAAGTCATCGTTGTCTGCAAGGGTACTGTGCGGGACAGCAACACCTTCAAGGCCCAGGGCGGCATCGCCTCGGTTATTGATAAGGCCGACACCTTCGAATCGCACATAAAAGACACGCTCAAGACCGGTTGCGGGATATGTGACGAAAGTGTCGTCGATCTGGTGGTCCGCCAGGGACCGGAACTGGTTGAGCAACTGCTTCAGTGGGGCACCGAATTCGATCAGGCCGGCAGCCGTATCGCAACGACGCTCGAAGGAGGCCATAGTCACCCCCGTGTCGCTCACGCCCACGGCGATGAGACCGGCCGCGCGATTGCAGAGGCACTGATAGAGAAAGTCAGGCTGAATCCCAATATAAGGATTCTGGAGAAATTCTTCGCTGTCGATCTGCTCACCAACAAAGATAACAAGTGCCTGGGAATGATCGGATACGACAGTCAGATGGGCCTGCAAATCATCTGGGGGGCCAACACGGTACTGGCGACCGGAGGGGCCGGCAGACTTTACCGCGAGACGACAAACCCGGAGGTCGCAACGGGTGACGGCATTGCAATGGCTTACCGGGCCGGCGCCGTGCTGCGGGATTTGGAGTTCATGCAGTTTCATCCGACCACGCTCTATATTGCGGGTGCGACAAGGGCCCTGATTACCGAGACAATTCGCGGCGAAGGCGCATTTCTCGTGGACGGCAAAGGCCATCGTTTCATGAAGGATTACCACGAAGAGGCCGAGCTTGCACCGCGAGACGTCGTGAGCAGGGCTATTCTGTCCCAAATGCTAAAAACCGAATCGACGCACGTCCATCTGGACCTCAGGCATTTCGATAAGACGTATTTTGCGAAAAGATTCCCGTGGATCAACGAGTTGCTCCTGAGTTTCGACATCGACATCAGTCACGACCTGATTCCCGTCCGGCCGAGTGCCCACTACCAAATAGGAGGCGTGAAAACCGACAACTCCGCTAAGACGAACATCGAGAACCTCTATGCCTGCGGCGAGATCGCCTCCACGGGACTGCACGGTGCAAATCGTCTGGGCAGCAACTCCCTGCTCGAAGGGCTGGTGTTCGGCAAGATAGCCGGACAAGCCGTTCTGCAGGATACAAGGGCGACTGCCGCTCATATTAAACACCCTCCCATACAGTACACGATACCGCATTCGGACCGCACGCGTTTGGATGCCGATGATGTCAGGAACTCGCTGCGGGCACTGATGTGGCGAAACGTCGGCATAACCCGCTCGGAGCAGCCGCTCTCGGAGGCCAGAGAGATTATCAGGTTCTGGCAGCGCTACGTGATGGACAAAATTTTCGATTCTCCCGAAGGCTGGGAATGTCAGAATATGCTCACTGTCAGCCAGCTTATGGCCCAGTGCGCTCAGCAACGGCAGGAAAGCAGGGGCGTTCACTTCAGAAGGGACTTCACCGAGACCGACAACGAGCATTTCAAAAAACACATCGAGATTTCAAAAGAGAAATAGAGAGCCACCGGGACAAGGAAACTGTGCATGCAGCACGTTCTCGGCTAAACAGGGTTGGCTTGGCAAACGGCCGTATTCTGAGAGATGACTCCTACGGCGCTCGCAGACTCACTCCTTATTCCACTACCTCAAAGTATCTCTGGTCAAACAAAATGTTGTCTATGTAAAGCTCTACTTTGTGGCTTCCCACGCCCAGGCTGGAAGCTGTAATTTGGCTTCGGATTTCGTATGGAGTTCTGTAGAGGCATGCTTCGAACCTGATTCTGGATACCAGATCCTCCCCTGCATACCATTTGTGCACCACTTTGTGTACGCCTGCTCCTGATTCTACATCCCGCCACCTCAAGGTTGTTAGTAGGTGTATTGTGTCTTCCATCTTGAAAGGGCCCGTTTGAGGTATCCGTTTGAATACGGTCTTTTCCCCGCCCGTTGTCAGGATGCTGCTGGTGAGCTTCATTTCACTCACAGGTATGGAGCAACCGCAAAGACAGGACAGAAAGAGAATAGGAATGCTATATTGAGTTCTCATTATTTCTCTCTATTAATCCCCCATCTCTAATTAGACATGGAGAATCTCTCTGTAGTGTTAAATAGACACATTTTCTCTCTATTCTCTAACTATCATAATTCAGAGTGGAAAACAAGTCGAGTTCCTGCTATAATGACTTTAGGTAGAACAATAACAAATAATCAGTAGTAAATAGCAAGAGTGGGTCGGGCGGTCGCTGGTTCGCCTTGTGCGGACCGGAGGAAAGTCCGAGCAGGACAGGGCACGGTGGTGGCTAACGGCCACCCGGGGCGACCCGCGGGAAAGTGCCACAGAAAATACACAGCCGATGTCCCTAAGGGAACAGGCAATGGTGAAATGGTGCGGTAAGAGCGCACCGCGGCGTCGGCGACGGCGCCGGCAGGGTAAACCCCACCGCCTGCAAGACCAAGCAGCCGGCTACTCGGCCCGAGTGCGAGCGGTTAAGCTTGCCGCTGGAGCCGGCGGGTAGGTCGCTTGTCAATGAACGGCAGAGCCGACTGGCAACAGTCGGTCGAGATAAATGATCGCCGCCCGCCGTAACAGGCGGGACACAGAACTCGGCTTACAGATCCACTCTTTTTTTGACTATATCAGCGAGCGGTTATTCGTCACCTTCAGCAGTGCGAGCGAACGGACCGAAACGGATTTCGACGGTGGCAATATCACCCTCGACGGCCATTCGGACCGTGCCTTTGTCGAAATTGAGATGATCGAACTGGGCGCCGCCGGGTCTGCTCAATTGGGCCGTCAGCATGGGTGAGGAGTCCAGCTTCAGCAGGATCATCTCGAACGTCTGATTCATGAGCATCGTCAGAACGCTGAGGGTCCTGTTATTCTGGCCCGGCGCGTCGATGTCGGCGCCAAGCTCATCCGCATCCCGGCGGAGATTCTCCCGGACGTACCTGAGCATAGCGATTTGCCTGGCGTATTCACTCGGGTAAGACTCGCTAAGTACCGCTTCTTCCAAAACCATCTGGCAGTCAAACCTCAGGCCCCGCCGGGATCCGGCCCGCAGACTTCCGGTCCTTTCGTCCACTAAGAGAAAGTACTTGCGTATTACGTTCAGCCTGTTCTCGTGAAACCTGATCATGTTGAACCAGGTTCGTTGGCCGTCTTTGCTCTGTCCCACCGAGGCGATAACATTAGCGCTGCGGCTGAGCAGCTCGGTTCCCGCAAGTGCCGGCGGCAACTGGCCCCGGGTTCTCTGAATCGCCGGCAGAGCATCGAGGGTGAGGCTCTGCTTTATCGCTATCTGGTCATAGGGGGCGGATACTTCCTGCTCGAAGGAAAGCTGGCCTCGCCGCGAGGCGAGCCCGGATTGCGAGGAACAGCCGCCCGCCAACGCTGCAAGGCAGCATGCCAAAAGCGCCAGTTCACGTGAGCCTAAGGTTCGTGAGCCTGTCCGCATGGAAATCTTCCTAATCTGGCGGCTGCGCACTTAGACTTCTTTCGAATTGATCCACTTCATCATTTTACGCAGTTTCCTCCCGACCTTTTCGAGCTTGCTGCCGTGGTCCTTCTTGTACAGGTTATTGAAATTCTTGAGCCCGGATTTATACTCGCCCACCCATTCTTTGGCGAATTTACCCGAAGTGATCTCGGCTAAAATCTTCTTCATCTCGGCCTTGGTCTTGGGGGTTACGATTCTCGGCCCGCGGGTCAGGTCGCCGTACTCGGCGGTGTTGGAGATGCTGTACCTCATATAGCTCATGCCGCCCTGATACATCAGATCGACAATCAGCTTGACCTCGTGCATGCACTCGAAGTAGGCTATTTCCGGCTGGTATCCGGCTTCGACCAATGTCTCGAAACCGGCCTTGATCAGCGCGGTGAGCCCGCCGCACAGAACGCACTGCTCGCCGAACAGGTCCGTCTCCGTCTCCTCTTTGTACGTTGTCTCGATTATTCCCGCCCTGGCGCCGCCGACGCCGTTGCCCCAGGCGAGGGCGATTTTTTTTGCGTCACCGGTTGCGTCCTGTTCGACGGCAACCAGACATGGCACGCCGCCGCCTTTCTCGAACTCGCTGCGAACCAGGTGCCCCGGACCCTTCGGAGCGATCATGACCACGTTAACGTCCTTGGGCGGTACGATGTACTTGAAATGGATATTGAAGCCGTGACAGAAACCCAAGGTCTGGCCGGCCTTGAGGTTCGGCGCAATCTGGTCGGCATAGACTTTGGCCTGAATTTCGTCCGGGAGGGTTACAATAATCAGCGTCGCGCCTTCGCAGGCCTTCTTTATGTCGGTCGGCTTGAAACCGTGCTTGACGGCCAGCTTGAAATTGTCCGTCCCTTTCAGTTCCGCCACCGCGACCTCGATACCGCTGTCGCGAAGGTTCAGACTGTGTGCGTGGCCCTGGCTGCCGTAGCCGACTACCGCCACCTTCTTGCCCTTCAATACACGTATCGGGGCGTCTTTCTCATAACTGATCTTAACTGCCATAAATTCATTCTCCTTATCTGTACTTCCTGCAAATCAGACCTCTGATTTGGCGTGTTCTAACCTGATGTCGTTCGCGTGATATTAGCTGATAAACCCAGACTTGGCAAGGGATTTTAATCCCCGCCGGGCTCAAATCTCGCCTCCAATCCCCTGCGGACCCTGTAATTCCCCCGAGTTTGCGGCTATTTGCCGAATTGCTGGACCTCTTCAAGCCCCGGATTCGCGTAATCAGGGTCTTTGGCCCGAATATAGATTCGGCCGCCTTCGAGGACTTCCACATCCAGCGGAACGATGGTCACACCCTGCTCGTTAATCGTGTACGCATTATCACCCATGGGTCTGTTCCTGGATTCCTGGCGAGACAGTGGCGGAACATTCGCGTTAAAGAACGCGGTGCACCACCATCGGCCGTCCTTGCCTTGGAACGGCGTTCCGTGTCCCAGAAAACGGCCTGCGAATTCTCTCGGACCGTACGGCCCTGTGACCTTATCGGCGGTGCAATAGTAGAGGTTGTAGGTGCCCTTACGCATCTGGTCGGTTGACCAGCCGGTGCCGAACAATACGTACTTGCCGCCGATTTTGCGGATCAGGCATCCTTCGTGTCCCATTTTTCGATTGGCGGGACCAATCGTCGTCGGTTCGTCCGAAAATCCCGAAAAACCCGCCTTCAGCGGAGCGATACTCGTGGCCCCCCAAATCAGCCAGACTGTGCTGTCATCATCCATGAATAAAGACGGGTCATGCCGCCTGCCGATTTCCGCGCCCATCGGGTTCTCGAATGGCCCTTCAATAGCCGCACCTCCGGTCACGGACAGATTCGCGCCGGCGACCGGTGAGGGACTCGTGTGCACGATGACCCATCTGCCGCTGAGGAAGTGCAGCTCCGGAGCCCACAATCTCCATCTGGATTCGTCCACTTCTTTGAATCGATCCGGCCGCATCTGGTACCAGATGCCGTCTTTCAAAGAGTATGGCGTACCGAGGTCTTCCCAGTCAATAAGGTCCCGGCTCCTCCAGAGCGACATCTTGTAACCGACGATACTTCCGGCCCCGAGCCCGGTGTTGTATTTGTCGTCGATTCGCCTTGGGTCTTCCGGCAACGGCGTGGTGCCCGTCAGATAGTAATACCCGTTGTGAGCCAGCACAATATATGGGTCGCGAATCCAGCCGTCTTTGATGTGCAAAGCCCGATCATGACTTGCGAGCCCTTCGGCGATTACTTCCCTATCCATCGCCCCCAGACAATCGCCCGATGCGATTGCCGATACCATTAATAAGAACAACGTCTTCTTCATCGTTTGTAATCTCCAAACCCCGCCCATCACCAGACCAGAAGAATATCGGAAAAAGTCCCACTTTGCAACCTCTCTCGATGTGAAGTCAAGCTGACCTTCTGATGGCGGCTGAAACCGAATTTCCTGCGGCTCGTGGGCTATTGACTTGGTTACGGCGTATTGGTATCCTTTTGTGGGGGTTGTGAATGTATATGAACCATGAAAGGAAGGTTAAAATGGAAAGAAGAACGTTTCTGGCGGTTGGTACCGGGGCGATTGGCAGCCTCTGTCTGGGAACGCCGTCAACGGCTCTCGGCAAAGCGGCTAAGGAAAAGAACAAAACGGCAAAGAAAAAAGCCGGCAAGAAGGCCCCATTCAAGATATCTCTGGCTCAGTGGTCCTGGCACAGGAGGCTCCGCGGCGAGGCGGAACCGAAGATGGACAATCTCGACTTCGCCAAAGAGGCCAAGGCTCTTGGCGTCAAAGGCATCGAGTACGTCAATCAATTCTTCAAGGACAAGGCCCAGGAAAAGAAGTATCTGCGCGAGATGAAGAAACGCGCCGCCGATAGCGGCGTCAAATCCCTGCTGATCATGTGCGACGGCGAGGGAAATCTCGGCGATCCTGATGCGGCACGCCGTACGCAGGCCGTCGAGAACCATTATAAGTGGGTCGAGGCCGCGAAGTTCTTGGGTTGCCACTCCATCCGGGTCAACGCCGCCAGCAAGGGCTCTTACGAAGAGCAGTTCAAGCTTGCCGCCGACGGGTTGCGGCGGTTAAGCGAGCATGCCGCCGACTCGAAGCTCAACGTGATTGTGGAAAATCACGGGGGCCTGTCGTCTAATCCTAAGTGGCTGGACAGCGTTATTAAGAGCGTGGACCTGCGAAACTGCGGGACGCTGCCGGACCTCGGCAACTTCCCGCCCGAGGTGGACCGTTATGACGCCGTAAAGACGCTGATGAGCCATGCCAAGTCGGTCAGTGCGAAGACCTATGACTTCGACGAGAAGGGCGATGAGACCACGATCGACTACTACCGAATGATGAAGATCGTTCTCGACGCCGGCTACAACGGCTTCGTCGGCATCGAGTACGAGGGCAGCAGGCTCAGCGAGACCGACGGTATCATAGCCACCAGGAACCTGCTGGAGAAGATCTGCGAGCAGCACATGAACGCCTGATGCGAGCGTTAAGGTCGGCGTGTTACATTCGCGAGGCAGATTTCGGCGTTTCGTCTCAGGCCGTCGAGACCGGCGCGCTCGATTGGAGAGCCGGCGAATCTTGCCTCGAACGCCTCGGCGGTTAGAGCGAGGACCTCTCGCAGGTCGAGTCGCGCTCTGTCGCTGTAGAATCTGAACTGCGCGGTTCTGCACGCCGGCGCATTCTCCTGATAGGGACAAACGAGGACGCACTCGTCGCAGCCGAAGACGCGGTCGCTCATTTTCTCAGCGAGGTCCGGCGGTATCGGGCCTTTGTACTCTATCGTCAAATAATTGATGCACTTGCCGGCATCGAATCGCCCGTCGTCTCTCAGCGCGCCCGTAGGGCAGGCGCCGATGCACTCGGTGCAGCCGGCGCAGTCGCCCGCAATAGGCTCGTCGGGTTGAAGTTTCAAGTCGGTAATTATTTCCGCAAGGAACATTTGGCAGCCGAGTCTCGGGTTTATCAGCATGTGGTTACGGCCGACGAAACCCAGGCCCGTCCTGACCGCTAATGCCCGCTCGGCCACGGGCGCCGAATCGACGCAAATCCTGAAGTTGAAGCCGGCATCGACATGCGAGCGCATAAAATCAACGAGCCGGCGCAATCGCTCTTTCATAAACGGGTGGTAGTCTTCGAATTGGGCATAACCGGCCACTTTTCCCGAAGGCTCGGCCGGCTGTGTCGGCGTTTGCCCGGGCGGCGTGTAGTTCAGGCCGACGACGATGACCGATTGTGCGTTTTCGAGGAGTTTCGCCGGGTCGAGGCGCTTTTCGAGATTCCTGTGCATATAGTGCATCTGGCCAGCGAAGCCGGATTTCAGCCAGTCGGCGAAGATTTCCGCCTGCTCGGCGTCTATCGGCGAGGCATCCGTTATGCCGACCAGGTCGAAGCCCAACTCGATTGTTTTGTGCTTTATGTCTTGAGATAGACTCATAGAAGCGATTATACTAAATGCCGTCGTATTCGTGCATTGTGAATCGTCATGGAGAAGAAGATAAACATGGAATCGAACCCGAATGGACTACCGAGGCCGCTTCGAGGCATCATTCCGCCGATTATCACGCCGCTCCTGGGTCGCGACAGCCTCGATACAGCCGGCCTGGAGCGACTGATTGAGCACATTCTTGCCGGCGGCGTGCACGGCCTGTTTGTCTTAGGCTCGACCGGCGAGGCTCCGAGTTTGAGTTACCGGCTGCGATATGAGCTTATCGAACGCACCTGCGGCCAGGTTGCTGGAAGGGTGCCCGTGCTCGTCGGAATTACCGATACCTCATTCACCGAGTCGGTAAACACCGCCGACAAGGCGAAAGACGCCGGCGCTGCGGCTGTCGTGCTTGCGCCGCCGTATTACTTCCCGTCGGGGCAGGCCGAACTGCTGGAGTACATCGAGCACATGGCGCCGGAACTGCCGTTGCCGCTGTTCCTGTACAACATGCCGAGCTATACCAAGGCGGTTTTCGAGCCTCAAACTGTGCGGGCGGCGGCGCAGATTGACGGGATTGCGGGCATGAAGGACAGCTCCGGCGATATGGCTTATTTCCACCAGTTGCGCTCTCTGCTCAAAGACCACCCTGATTTTTCACTTCTGGTGGGCCGGGAGGAACTTATGGCTGAGGCGATTTTGTTAGGTGCGCACGGCTGCGTGCCCGGCGGGGCCAACCTCGTTCCGAGACTTTATGTTGACCTTTACGACGCTGCTCGCGCGAGAGACCTGGCAACGATTGAGGTTCTGCACAACAGGGTCCTTGAGATCAGCACGAGCGTCTATAGGGTGGGGCACTACCCGTCGAGCTATCTCAAGGGGCTCAAATGTGCACTTTCGTGTATGGGCATTTGCAGCGATTTCCTGGCTGAGCCGTTTCACCGGTTCCGCAGTACCGAACGCGACGTGATTCGCCGGCAACTGGAAAAACTCGGAATCTCCCTTGGGGATGCCTTACGGTAGTGCAGAAAGAACAGTAGCAGTCTCTACAAGGTCAAAGCTTATGCATGGAAATCTTGGCTCAATCGATATCGCTATTCTGGCAATCTATTCTTGTGTGCTGATTGGGATGGGGGTTTACTATCGGCGTAAATGCCGTACGGCCGAGCAGTTCATGGTTGCCGACCGTACGATTCCCGCCTGGGCCGCGGGCCTGGCCGTGATGAGCGCCTATACGAGCAGCATTTCGTATATCGCCACTCCCGGCAAGGCATTCGATTCCAACTGGCATCCGATGATTTTTGCTCTGTGCATCTTTCCGGTGGCCTGGCTGGTCTGCAAGTACGCAGTGCCGTATTATCGAAAAGCGCGACTGATCTCGGTCTATTCATTTCTGGAAGAAAGACTCGGCTCTTGGGGGCGCGTGTACGGGGCGCTCGCATTCGTTTTGTATATGATAGGGCGCGTCGCCGTCATTCTTTATCTTGCAAGTCTGCTGTTAGAGATCTTTGTGCCATGGAACATAGCTGTAGTCATAGTCGCCATCGGCCTCATCACCATTGTCTATACGCTGCTCGGCGGAATGGAAGCGGTGATCTGGACCGACGTGATGCAATCGATTATTATGATTGCAGGCATCATCTTCTGTGCCGTCAGTTTGTCCATCAGTGTTTTCAGCGGGCCGGAGCCCTTGATACAAACGGCGATTGACAACCATAAATTCAGCTTCGGGAGCTTGAAATTCACTCTGGCTTCCCAGCAGCACCTATCCGACCGCACGGTATGGGTGATGCTCCTCTATGGAATCACTGAGGCCCTGCGAAGCCTCCTGGCCGACCAGAACTACGTGCAGAAGTACTGCTCCGTTCCTACGGAACGAGATGCGAAGCGTTCAATCTGGATTGCCATGCTCATATACATTCCGCTGACTGCTATTTTTCTTTACATCGGGACAGCTCTTTTTGCCTTTTATTCACCGGGCGGGCACGTACTTGGGCCGGAGATTACGAAGGGCGAGCAGGTTTTTCCCTACTTCATCGCGAACGAAGTTCCAGCAGGTCTCAAAGGTCTTATCATCGCCGCGATAATCGCTGCGGCTATGAGCACTGTGGACTCGGCGCTGAATTGCTCGGCTACGGTTCTGCTGCTGGATTTCTATAAGCGATATTTGAAGCCGGATATTTCAGAGGCGGCCAGCATGGCGTTTCTGCGCCTGGGGACAGTGGTCTGGGGCGTGCTTGGTATCGGCGGTGCCCTGCTGATGATTCGCGCGGCCAGTATTCTGGACGTCTGGTGGCAGATATCGGGAATCTTTGGCGGCGCGCTTTTGGGTCTGTTTATTCTGGCCTTTTTGCGGATTCGCCTTAGTCTGTGGCAGGGCATCGCGTCCATAGGGGTCAGCGTCGTCGTCATCGGTTGGGGGACTTTTGCGCGAGGTTTGCCCGCCTCGTGGCAGTGGGCGCAGTGCGACCTTGACGGGATCATCATAGGCGCGGTCGGAACGGGTGCACTGATGGTAGTGGCCGGCATTTTCGCACTGATGAACCGCAGCGCCAGAGCCTGAATAATTTGAAGGAGGATTTCATGTCCGCGGACAAGCTCAGAAAAAGCTCTGGAGCGTTCTCGACACTCCTGATAGTGACGGCGGTTTTGACGTTGCCTGCTGTTGCTCACGGTCGGACTATAGTCCAGTGGGATTTCAGCAAGGGACTGCAAGGCTGGAGCGAGAACAGCAAGGTAGAGAATCTGTCATATTCGCCGGAAGGGCTGGTCGTCAAATCCATAGGGGAAGATCCGTGGATAGAAGGGCCGGCGGTCGATTTGCCCGGCGACAAAATCATCAGGGTAAGAATCCGCATGAAATCGGAGGCCGATACAGGTGCGGAGCTGTTTTACGGCAAAACGTTCAGAGCGGGACATTCCGTCCGATTCACCGTCCGGGCCGACGGCCAATGGCATGACTACGCCCTTGTTATCCGGGAGAAACTGGGTCCCGGTACGCGTTTTCGTCTCGACCCCTGCATGGGAGCCGGTGAAGTGACGGTCGCCTCGATCACGGCCGAGGCAATCAGCGAAGTCGTTGTTCCTGCTCTGGAGAAACCCAACGAGAAAACAATAGCGGGGAACAGCCGGATTTCAGTCAAATCGGGAAGCCTCGAATTTGAACATTATGGGGGCAGGTGGGGCGAGTTTGCCTTGAAGGTCAACGGTGTGGAAATGGCCGCCGGATACGAGAGCGAACTTATCGGCCTGGCGTTCGACGAGAATACCGAGTGGCTCAATCTCAAGAATGCACAGGTAAGGTTTGGCAGTAAGTCCGGCAGCAATGGGTTCGCCGGCGCTGCAATTATTAAAGATAGTCGCGGCGCAAAGTGGGAAATTCGAAGAACCATAAGACCCGCAGAACAAGAGGGGACACTCACAGTCGCAGTCGAGCTGACGGTAGATAAAGACAGGGACGTTGTACACGTGCCGTGGCTGACTATTTTTCCGGGCCTCGGCACATTCGGCGAGAGGAAATACCAGGGCCTGTTCGCCGGCCTGGAGTATCTTTGCGACGAGCCCAGCAGCAGCCAGGCGGATATTACCACGCCGGACCACATCCGCCGGGTGCCAGATTCTGTCAAGATAACGTTTCCTCTCATGGTGATTGCCCAAGACGGCAATTACATCGGCGTGATCTGGGAGCCATCGGAGGCGGTCTCGGCCTCATTTGATTCGCCCGACAGGATTTACAATTCCGGCGCCCACGTTATGTCACTGTCGGGGCCTGCTGTGGGCGAACTGCGTTTCGAGAATGATTTTTGCGCTCACACGCCATTTAAACTCCGTGCGAACGAGCCGCTCAAAGTATCGATGCAGATAATCGGCGGGAAGGGAAAGACCGTCGTCCCTGCGGTAAAGCACTACGTCGCTTTGAAGGGTCTGCCTGCTGTGCCCGAGATCGAAGGCGGTTTCAGCGCTGCGGTTGATCTGCTCGCTCACGGCTGGCTGGATTCGAAGATCAATGAGAATGGGCTTTTCAGACATGCCGTTTGGGGTGACAATTTCCCGGCCTCTCCGGCGGCGGATGCCGCGGCGTTCATTGACTGGCTCGCCGGCCACGCAGAAAACCAGACACTTCGCACAAGGCTTGATGAAACCAAAGGCCTGGCGCTCGGCAAAATCCCACCGGGACAGCCTTTCTCAAGCGCCGTCTCACATACGCACCTGCCGACGGCGCCTCTTGTTTTCGGGCGCACGTATGAATTCGTGCAACAGAGACACAGAGAATCGCTGAACCTGTTGAAGAACTTCGACGCAGCCGGCGTAAAACTCTACAAGCCGCGCGAGACGGATTATTCACGAACGCATTTTGCAAAACACGCCAACGGCCTGTCCGGCAGCGACATGGTTGGAATTCTCGAAGGAGCGGCCTTGTCGGGAGTAAAGGAGCTTATCGACGACGCTCTGGAATTGCTCGACAAGCAGACCGCCCTTTACGCCGACACCGTGCCGCGCGGCGCGCAAACATGGGAGGTGCCGCTGCATACCCCGGACATATTGGCCTCGGCTCACATGGTAAAGGCTTATGCCCTCGGCTATATTATTTCGGGCAGGCGGGAGTATCTTGAGCAGGCGCGGTATTGGGCCTGGACGGGCGTTCCGTTTGTCTATCTGTATCCGCCGACTGCGGGAAGGGTGGGGCCTTACGCGACAATCGCCGTGCTTGGCGCGACCAACTGGAAGGCTCCTCTGTGGCTCGGCCGGCCGGTCCAGTGGTGCGGACTCGTTTACTGCTCGGCCCTCCACATGCTCAGCGAATGCGATCCCGAGGGGCCCTGGGGAAAAATCGCCAGAGGGATAACTGCTGCCGGCTTGCAGATGTCCTGGCCTCGAAGCGATGAGGAGCGTCAGGGTTTGCTGCCTGATTTCTTCGATTTGAATGAGCAGATAGCTGCCGGCCCGGCCATCAATCCCGGAACCGTGCAGGCGCATGTAGCCGAACTCTATGGACGAGGCAGAATATACGATGTCAAGAAATTGCGCGACCACGGCTGGTTCGTTCATGCGCCTTGCACGATAGGCGATGTCCGCGAGGGCCGAGACGCCGTTACGCTGACGCTTGACGGCTGGGGGGACAGACCTTACTACGTGCTGGTCTCGGGTGTTAAGAAAGAACCGCGCGAAGTGCTGATGCGCAAGGTCGGCCCTGAAAAGATGGAAGCTGCTTTTGAATCCGCCGAGACTGAAATGCACTCCGAATCCGGCCGCCTCATAGTCGGTCTGCGAGGCAAATCGGAAATCAGGATTACGTACTAATGGCGGCTATCAGCCGCAGGGCCCGACTGCCCCGCCGGCTTGTCCGACTTTGGTTATCTCAAAGACCACCGTTCCGCCGCCCGTGTATCCGACGGGGTCGGGACAATGGATATAGGCCTTGCTCTTGTCTTCCTTACCCTCCAGCCCCCATTGGACGGGGTCCGAGACGCGCAGAGCATTATAATAGGGCATCAACGCCGAAAGTGCGTGCATGCACACGGGAATGTCACTGACGAGCTTATAACATGCTCTAAGCGTGAAGGAATCGCCAACTTTATACGTGGGGCAAAGGCCTTTAATCTCTTTTACGGTAACTACCAGGTCCATGTGGTCTAATCTCCATAATGAAAATAATTCAAGTACACATAACTATTATGCACCCGACGGCGATTTGTTCAAGGCATTTTACGCTCGCAGGGCGATTTCGGAGCCCGATTGACAAAACAATTGTAAATAACCGCTAAAAGAATTACTATGATCGGCGATTCTCAGGTGAGTTTCTAAATTCTAAACAATATCGAATGACAGAGACATGCGACATGTCATCTCGAGCGAAGCGTAGCGCAGTCGAGAGATCTGGCCGGCGAAAGGTGATGGCTGTTCTCCCTCGGGGACACCTTGCGGCGGAGGCCGGATTCCTCCACTCGCTGCGCTCGATCGGAATGACAAGAAAGGATCCCTCGGCTTTGCTCGGGACAAGCTTAGATATTAGTATTTAGAGCTTACCCGTGAAAGGATCCACTTTTGAAATTATAAGGAAGGATACCAGGAAATATGGCAGAAGAACTGGTTGGGATTATAGGCGGCTCGGGTTTGGGCGATTGCGTTGCTGAACGCATGATCGACCCGGAGCTGCACGATGTCGATACGCCGTTCGGCAGGCCGAGCACGGCGATTCTGGTTGGCAGGTTCGCCCTCGGGGCCGGGGGCAATAGGAAAATCGCTTTCCTGAATCGTCACGGCGAAGGGCACAAACTCTCGCCGAGCGAGGTGCCGTTTGCAGCTAATATTTTCGCTCTCAAAAAGCTCGGCGTTCACACAGTGCTCAGCAGCGGGGCGGTGGGCTCACTCCGTGAGGGAATCGCTCCGGGCCACCTGGTCGCCGTCGACCAGTTCATAGACAAGACGTTCAGAAGGACGAACAGCTTCTTCGGCGATTTCGGGGCGGTACACTGCGAATTGGCCGAGCCGACCTGCGAGCGAGTTCGAGAAATGCTCGTCGATACGGCGAAAGGCGCCGACATAAAGACTCATCGAAAAGGCACGTACGTGTGCATGGAAGGGCCCCAGTTCTCTACGCGGGCCGAATCGCTCATGCACCGGAACTGGGGCGGCGATCTTATCGGCATGACGGCGATGCCTGAAGCAAAGTTGGCCAGAGAAGCACAAATGTGTTACGCGCTGGTTGCCCTTGCCAGTGATTATGACTGCTGGAAAGACCACGAAGGCGGGAAAGACAAGCAGACTTTGCTCAAAGAGATACTCGGTAATCTGCAGAAGGCAACTGATAACTGCCTGCGGCTGATAGAAGCGGTACTGGCGGGCGAGCGCGAGCTTGTCAGCGAGAGCTGTCACTGTCGAAAGAGTCTCGACCTGGCCGTCTGGACGGACCAGAGCCGGATTGAGCAGACACATAAAGAAAAGTTGAAGGTGCTTTTCGAATAGCCTCCCCTTAGGGGCAGGGAACATTTGAAAGGACGGGAAAAATGAAGAAGCCGGGCTGGAAAACGTTTGTTTTAGCAGTTGCTCTTGGCGTTATGTTGATAGCCGGCTGTGGCGAAAAAGAGCCCTTAAACATGAGAAAGAGCAGGGCCGTAGCCGCGGAGAACATAGCCCTGAGAAAACAATTAGAGCGCCGCAGGACGGAAATTGAGATGCTCGAAGAGCGGCATTACAAGGAAATCCAGAAGCGGGAAAAACGGCTTGCAGACTGCGAAAAGGAAAGGGACGCCTGGGAACAGAAGTCGCGGCGGAACGTCAGAAACCAGGCAAAGGACGTAGCCGATGCCGTCATGGCCGAAAACGCAAGGCTGCGGGCGGAAAACGAAATGCTCAGGGCCCAAATCAAGGAACTCCAAAAAGAGCCGTAATGCCGCGCAGCGGCCGATGAGTCCCGGCGCGCCGGGATTGTCGATTACACGCCGCTGCATACTTTTCGTACAGTTTTCACACTGTTGGGCAGTTTTTCGTCGGGGTAGCGTTTTTGCATCGCCGCTGCGACGAGGCCCACGAACATCGGCTGCGGCTTGAGCGGTCGCGAAGTCAGGCAGGGATGAGCCTGGGTCCCGCAGAAGAACGGATGGGAGGGAAGCTCCAGTATCTGCATGATCGGCTGGTTAGGCGCCTTTCCGGAAAACACCATTCCGGCCTCTTCGAGCCGCTCAATGTATCGAGGGTCAACTTCGTAGCGATGTCTGAATCGCATTCTGACCGAATCGGCCTTGCCGAAAAGCTCCCATGCCATCGTCTCGCTCTTTAATTCCACGTCTCTCCCGCCGAGGCGCATGTTCCCGCCGAGTCCTTCTATCTTTTTTTGCTCCGGCAGAATGTCGATTACCGGCTCGGGACAATCCGGCTCGATCTCGGTGCTGTTCGCCTGTGTCAGGCCGCAGACGTTGCGGGCGAATTCAATGACGGCCATTTGAAAACCCAGGCACAATCCGAGATACGGCAGGTTGTTTTCGCGAGCGTACTTGATGCAGGCGATTTTCCCTTCCGCTCCGCGCGTGCCGAATCCGCCGGGCACGATAATGCCGTCAACGTCCTTGAGTTGGCCGCCGACGTTTTCGTCGGTCAGGGCGGTTGTATCGATCCATTTAATCTTGACGTCGCAGCCAAGAGCGATGCCCGCATGCTCAAGGGCGTTGATTATCGAGGCGTAGCTGTCTCGGACGGATGTGTATTTACCCGTGATGCCGATTGTCACCTGGTGGTCGGCCGAACCGATCTTGTCGGTGAAATCGCACCATTTGGCCCAGGCCTTGCGTTCGTGCCGCAGATTGATTCTGTCTTCGATTTTCAGCAGTCTGGCCACTTCGAAATCAAGGCCGACTTCTCTTATCATTGCGGGTATCATGTAGATGCTTGTCGAGTCCGGCAGACTGATGACCCTTTCAAAGGGCACGTTGCTATAGATGCTTATTTTCTGCCGCGCCTTTTCGTTGACGGGGTTGGACGCCCTGCAGGCGATGATATCCGGCTGAACGCCGCACTGCATGAGCTGCTTGATTCCCAACTGTGCGGCCTTAGATTTCTGCTCGCCTAAGGTTTTCGGCTCCAATATGTATGTCAGGGCCACGAAGCAACTGCTGTTCGGGCCTTCTTCGTAGGCCAATTCGCGCATCGCCTCGATGTAGTAGGCGTTCTCCAGATCGCCGACGGTGCCTCCGATTTCGATAAAGACGATATCGGCTTTGGAGTCCATGGCCAATTGCCGCAATTTCAGCTTTACCTCGCCGGTGACATGCGGAATCATCTGGACGTCCCGCCCAAGGTAGTCGCCGTGACGCTCCTTGTTCAGAACCGAGCTGAATATCTGCCCGCTGGTGGTGAAGTTGGCACGGCTCAAATCCTGGTTGAGCATTCGCTCGTACGTGCCGAGGTCCATATCGCATTCCATGCCGTCGTCGAGCACGAAGACCTCGCCGTGCCGGAATGGGTTCAGTGTGCCGGAGTCCACGTTCAAATAGCCTTCGAGCTTGATAGGCGCGACCTTCAGGCCTTTATCCTGCATGAGCTTGGCAAGGCACGATGAGAATATCCCCTTGCCAAGTCCGCTCATCACAGTACCCATGACGAATACATAACGGGCTTTCCCCTTCCTGTACCCATCCGGAATAGGTGAGAAAAACTCGCTCTCAGTCGAAATATCGCTGACTGATGCTAACAGGTCTTTGTTTTTGTCCATGTATTCCCTTCTTTATGGTAGGGTGGGGCTTGCCCCACCATTATTGAATCGGTGGGCTAAAGCCCACCCTACAATTTCTGTACTTTCTCTTATTTGCGTTTCCAACGAAACTCGAAGTTGGTAATATCGTCCTTTGTTCCATACAAACCATCCTTACCGGCTGAGAGCAGAATGAACGTGTCCGCCCTCTTAGGTCTGCTCGGGCCATTTGCTCTGTCGTCCCAGGCAATCTCATAAAGTATCTTCGGATCTTCGTAGAGCGGATGCTTCAGGCCCGGCTTGCCCGGCACGCCAAGGGCAAGCAAGGCATGGTTGTCTCTGTAATTGTAGATATTTTCCGGATTGTTAGGATCATTGATATCATGAGCGGTTTTGGAAGTATTTGCCTTGTAATAGAGTACCGGCATTCCAATCCTCTTGCCTGTACTTATATGTGTAACCTGTTTGAACGTGTCGCAGATTACGTAGTCGTTTCCATCAAAAGGGCCAACGTCCTCATATAAATCTTTTAGGTGATATGGATTGGCGTTATCCAATGGAAGGTAAGGTCCTTTTCTGACCTCAAAGGTGTTCGAATCATATAGAGGATTGCCCGAATCATCGGTTCCATCTTGCCTGAATTGGGAACGGGGATGCACACCCATCAGATCTCGGCCTAGTGCGGCTTCGCAGAGCTTCATGGCGCCGCAATAGGGAGTGCCATCCTCATCCAGCGCATCGGACGGTGGATAATCATCGAACTCGAACTTGAAAAGCTCCAGCATCGTATCGACGGATATGAGTTGAGCCATTTGCCTGGCATTAACGAGAGGCGGATGGTGGTAAGTAATCAATAACAACATGACAAAACAAACGAAGACAATAATCAGTACCGTAAGAAGCAAACGTGTGATCGAAAAACCAACGGATTTCATAGCTTCGTCCTCCCCTTGTAGCGTCTCACAAACTCGGCGTATTGCTCGGGGGTGTCTATTCCGTCGCAGGTGTGTTCTACTTTTCCGACTAATATGCCGTAGCCGTTCTCGATGGCTCGGAGCTGTTCGAGTTTTTCGGTTTTTTCCAGCGGCGTCTGTGGCAGTTTGGTAATTTCCAGCAGGAACTGCTTGCGATAAGCGTATATGCCGATGTGTCGTAAGTATTGACCGACCTCGCCGAGGCCGGCGCTGCTTCTGTCGTAGGGAATCACCGAGCGTGAGAAGTAGATGGCCCTGCCCCTGCGGTCGATTATCACCTTGACAATGTTCGGATCGGCGATTTGCCCGGCGGTTTGAAAATTCGCGGCCAGCGTCGCCATCGAGCAGTCGCCGGATTCCATCAGCAACCGAGCCAGGTAATCGATGTTGTCCGGGTTGATTTCCGGCTCGTCCGCCTGGAGGTTCACGATAATATCGACGTCCAGGTCGGCGACGGCCTCGGCGATGCGGTCGGTCCCGCTCTGGTGGTCGGGCGAGGTCAGCACGCATTCGGCGCCGAATGATTTCGCGGCGGCGGCGACTTTCTCATCATCGGCCGCTATTATGACCTTTTCGAGCAGTTTAGCCGAGCAGGCCCGCTCGTAGGTGTGCTGGATGAGGAATTTGCCGGTATCTTTGGCGAGAACTTTTGCGGGGAACCTTGTCGAACTGAAACGCGCCGGAATAACACCAATAATTTTCACTCTAATTAAGCCTTTACGACAGCAAAGTCCTTTTCGCCGGGTA